>JAQYVG010000090.1 GCA_030145595.1 Desulfobacterales bacterium
ACTCAGCATCTTTTTCATCATGCTGATATCTTCACGGCTGAGTTTGAAGGTTTCTTGAAGATCGACCGCCAAAGGAATATCTCCTTGCTCCATCTAACAGAACAGACTAAAACACGGATGTGTCGTTACCGAATGGCCAAGCGCCCATGACTTTAGGGACAATTCATCGTTTTATTAATTGCGGTTCTTAAAAGCAGGTGAAAGTGGTTTGGTATCAGTGCCCAGGCAAAACAGGGCGTTTTCGTTTCTGAAAGGATGCTTCCAAGCCGATCAAGAAAGTTATTTCTGTCGGCATTGTCGGTAAAAATATCTCCGCTTTCAATGCCGCGGCTAATAATGTGATGCAGCGCTCCGGGCGCGTCTATTCTTGCTTTTCTCGGCATAATAACCGTCTATATCATAGCCAGCACCACAAGAAAAGTTAAATTGTATGACCGTCCCCAAAGTACGCTTGACTAATGTGGCAACATGAAATATAATGTGACCACATTATACCAAACTTTGAGGATTAGCGTTATGGAAACAGTCGGCATAAGAGAATTAAAGGAAAATTTGAGCCGTTATATGAAGAGAGTGAAATCCGGAGAGAGAATCATTGTCACAGATCGAAAAAAAGAGATCGCCATTATATTGCCTCTTGAAAAAAAAGCCAAGGAAGAGAAAATATATCAGTTGATCCAGCGTGGCATGGCTTGCTGGTCCGGAGGCAAACCAGAGGGCATGTCAGCCCGGATTGTTTCAAGGGGCAAGAGCGTATCCGGCGCTGTTATTGAGGACAGACGATAGAATGATCCTATATCTTGATACCAGCAGCCTGGTAAAATTGTATGTTGAAGAAGATGAATCGTCGAAAGTTGATGCCTTGGTCAGATCCTCAGAAGTTACGGCCACCTCACTCGTTGCTTACGCTGAAGCAAGGGCGGCCTTTGCTCGCAGATTTCGAGAGAAGGCATTTACACCGGACGAACATGTTCGCATAAAAGAGTTTTTTGATAAAGATTGGAGCAGCTATCTCATTTTGAGTGTCACAGGAGATATGATCAGGCTGGCAGGTGACCTGGCAGAAAAACATGCTTTAAGGGGTTTTGATTCTATTCATTTAGCTTCAGCCTTAACACTGCGTCGGGAATTATCCACTCCTATTGTATTTTCATGCTTTGACGATAATCTTCAGAAAGCATCCGAACGTGAAGATCTGGATCAAGGTTAACCATTTTTTGCCCTTTAAGTTTGAGCTTTTATCTTTGAGCCTCCAGCCATTAACTATTTAACCAATTCTCCATTTAACAATTTGACCCAGTAGTGTCCGGTTTAATTTGGAACAAATTCAAGCAGAAATATATGCTACTAGTTTAGTTTCTGTAATCAATTTTGGTAAACCCCTTTAAAATGGGCATTTGTTAGAAATGCGTTTTACTTAAAATGTGTAGATCTATGTAATTTGATTTCGTTTTCCATTTTCACCGCAAAGGCGCAGAGAGCGCAAACAATAAAATAAATAACCTCTGCGTTCTCTGCGACTCAAGCGACTTGTCGGGTCGTAGCTCGCAGAGCGAAGCCCGAAGCGAATGGGCGGTGAAAAAATATGTCAGTCATAAAATACGTCATCGAATTTACGAATTAGAGCACTTATCAACAACAGCCCTAAGATTGGGAAGTTCCGAATTCTTGAAATTGGCAAGGTTATGCTTCAACGACCGTACAGCTTTGGGAATATATTTTTCAAAGTAAGATTTGCCCTTAATGCGGCTCAAATAACCGAAGGCTCCCAGGATCTGAAGGTTTCTTGTTACAGCACAGAATTTATAACCAATGCTAAACCTTTCCGGATCAATATGAATTAAAGCTGAAAGCTTTTCAACACAGTAGTCGTAAAGCTGCTTTTGCACAGGGTAGGGGAGTTCAACATAGGGGTCGATCAGCAGTGATGCCAGATCATACTGAATCGGTCCTGAGCGCCCTCCCTGGAAATCAATAAAATAAAATTGATTGTTTTGAACCATAATATTGCGCGACTGCATGTCTCTGTGCATAAAACCGTTGACTGCAAATTCAAGGGCATTGTCCGCCAGGCACATGAAATCGTCTTTAAGATTTTCAAAATGAAAGTCCATTCCCAGGTATTTGTTTAAAAAGGCTTCAACAAAATAGCGGCATTCCTTATCAAGGATAAGGTCCCGGCTATATTTTTCAGTTTGATACGTCCACGCCGGGTCAAAGCCTTGGGCACCGTAAACAGACTGTTTTAAGAGAAGGTCGATAACCGCTTTGTAGCTGGAGACTACCCGGTGCGGGTTTTCAGTATTTTGGATGAAATTCTGAAAGTTGGTATCCCCCAGATCTTGTAGAAAAACCAGACCTGAAAACGTATCAGCCAAATAGATTCTTGGAACCGGTATGTCTTTGTCATACAGATGCCTGCCGATCAACACAAAGGCGTCGGCTTCGCTGGTTATGCTTTTTGGCCTGATGCCGTGATCAACCATCACCAGGGATCGATTTTTCGAATAAAGGCGGTACCAGTTGCGGTCTGAGCCGTCTCCCTTGATTTGACGGCAGTGAATGTTGTTGTTCAGGGGACCCTGAAATGCCTGTTGAAAAGCCCTGGGCGCCATTTTTTCAAAAACGGTTTCCTGGTACCTTTGCGGCGTTCCGATATCTTTCCAGTAGCAGTTCTTTGAAATAAATGCACATATTCTGCCGGTTGATGATATCAGTTGTGTGTATACGTCGATGATGCTTGAAAATTCTTTGTCAGGGATCAAATCGAGAATTTCCGGATTGACAACATGTATTCCGGTAAAGGCGAGAGTTCTGGCCTCGTTGCCGCATGCCTGGTCTTTATGATTTTTTTTCTTTTCCTCCAGCCGGAGGTTTTCAGAGTTGAAGGCAGGCTTGAGGGATGGCGCGGAAGTAAAACTTAGATCAAGAAAACCTTTTATAAGACCTTTGTCATCAATCGATACGGTGTTGAACTCCGGGTCGTCATGCAGGACCAGTGTTACCGGATGGGGATGTTTTAAATGGAAAGCATAGACATTTTTCAAGTCTATATCTGTAATAATGTCGCTGTTGACGACCATCAAGGGGCTGTCATCCCAGAAGTCGGCGACATTCTTTATGGCACCGCCGGTACCTAAGATAACCGGTTCGTGGCGGGTCAGTACCGGAATCGTATATTCCTGCGATGCGATGAAGTCATCGATTTGTTGATGCAGATGATGGGTGTTGATAATAATCGCTTTGCAGCCGGCCTGCTGCAAAGCGTGAATGATGATATCCAGCAGCGGGCGCCCGGCAATGGGAAATAGCGGTTTGGGCAGGTTTTCAGTAAAGGGCAGGAGCCTTGTTCCAAAACCTGCAGCAAGGATTAATGCTTTCATTATTTAAAAACCGTTTTAAGTTAGGTTTTAAGTTTGAAGTGTCTGTTAAAAAGATAATTTATGTTCACCTAAAACCTAAATCTTAAAACCTAGAACGTGATTAATTCGTATTATTACGAATTAATCAAAGATATTTATTATATCTCTGGATTGCATCGGCATAGTATTCAATCTTTTCATAATTATCCGAACCTTTGACACCATTGGTGGTGAAGAAATCTACGCCGTTACGGTAATTGATTCTGGAAAGTGCTTCTTTGCGTTCAATTTCATTTTGTTTATACATGCGATCTCCGATGGCATCGATCTTTTTCAGACGATCCTTTGGTTTAATGGAATTTTGAGGGTGTTGCTTGAAAAAGTCTAATGCAATCCAGTAGGATTCAAAATAGGTTTTCAGGAAACTTGCAAAAAATTTAAGTTTTCGAAAGCCTGAAGCGGTAAGGTTGTAAGTGTCCGGCATGGAGGGATGGGGCATCAGGATGGCGTCATCGATGAAAGTTTTCAGATTTTTACGGACATAGTCTTCAGGTGTGCGGTCAACGTCATAAGCGAATTCATATTTAAAAAAATACTGAAGGAACTCGTAGTCGGCATGCAGATCAGAGGCTGAAAACTGAAATGCATCTTTAACCAGAATTGAAAGTGCGGTAATTGCCCCCGGTACAAAGAAGGCGATACAGTTGTTTTTGTAATATTCAAGGTTGGTGCGCTTGTTTTCGTTTACTTTAAAAAGGACGTCCGCAGGTGGAGACTCTTTGTCTTTGGTGATACGCTCGATAAACTTCCTTTGAACATAAGTGTCCAGGGCATTTTTGACGGCATGAACATGATCGAAAAGAAGTGTGTCGGCCAGTGTGGCTTTGCGTGCATACAGGTGATTCAAATATGTATCAACATGGGATATTAGATGTTCATAAGTAAAATTTTGCTTTGAGCAGTTCATGACAGCGGCTGCTACCAAGGCATGCGGCGTAACAACCGAAACCCGGTTTATGGCGTTGATGGTCCTGTGCCCCAGATTACGGCAGAAAATATTAAACTCCTTGGGCGGCATTTTTTCTATGGGCGTACCATACTGCTGCAAAACGCTTTTAATAGAGATGGGATCATGAAACTGAACATAGATCCTGCCGTACCGTTTTTTCAAAAATTTTCTGGCTTTGATAATTTGCGAAAAGCTTTCGGGCTGTTTTTGCTCCCCTTCAATTTCATTAAGATATGAGCTTTCCTCCAGGACCCGGTCGTACCCTATGAAAATCGGTACAAAGATCATGTCTTCACAGGCCCCGTTTTTATAAGCGTTGATAAGGATTGAAAGCAATCCCAGTTTGGGCAGAATTAATTTGCCGGTTCGGCTGCGCCCGCCTTCAATAAAAAATTCTATGTTAAACCCTTCCTTCAGCAGGGTGTGAATATATTCTGTAAACACTTTTGAATACAATACTGCTCCTCGAAAGGTTCTTCTGATGAAAAAGGCGCCCCCTCCTCTGAACAGAGGTCCCATGGGCCAGAAAGAAAGGTTTTTCCCCGCAGCCACAAGTGGACACGGCATGTTGTTATGGTACAGCAGATAAGATAATATCATGTAATCGATATGGCTCTTGTGGCATGGCACTAAAATTAGCGGTCCTTTTTGCGACATGCTTTTAACTTTGTTGAGATCTTCTTTATTGACCGCAACCCCTGTAAACATGGTCTTTATGAACCATGTTATAACGACTGAATATATTTTTATCAAAACCATATTGTACTTGGCGGCAATTTCATCAATAAAGGCATCTGCCTTTTTGTGCACCTGCTGCAGGGGGATATCGCGTGCTTTTGAATGCTGTGACATGAACTTTTGAAGGCGTTCATTTGTGAGGATATTCTGTTTCAGCTCTTCCTTGGTTTTAAGGACCGGCCCTGTGATAGTCTGGCGATGTCGATTGATTTGACGAAGCAGGTTGCGTCTTAAGGCCAGGGCCTGATATTCAATATCCCTTTTCTGGTTTTCAGGCTGCTTGAGAAAGGTCTTCAGATTAAACGGTTCTGAAACCTCCACAAAAACCTTGCCGGAATTTTTAAGCAGCATTACCAGGCGCCTGAGTATACCCGGGTTCTCCTTAGATCCAAACAGGGCGTCGATTATGCTCGGTGTAGATTTCTGGGGATTTTTATCAAAGAAGATAGACTGGGGAACAATCAATATGGGACGGTCGATTGTTTGCTGGACTTCTATAAGATAGCGGAGCGGATCTGTTTCGGCTTTGACAAATCTCCGATAAAAACCCTTTTTTTCCACCAGCGAAAGCAGCGCTGTCCGTCCACCGATTAGTTCCTTGCGAATATATCCGTCTCGATAAGGATCCGGAAACGACAGGTTGGAGAAAAAATAATCCAGATGCGCCAGAAAAACCCTGGCAAGGCGTGACAGCGGCTGCCAGATAAGAATGTTATAGTCAAAGCCGAGTTGAGGATATGGCAGGCCTTCCTGCTTATAGCGAGAGTAATAAAAGAGATAATTAAAATAGCTTTTGTGTTTGTAGGTATAAACAATAATCCCTTCTTTTTGAAGAGCTTTAAGATTGCGGGTCTGTTCTTTGGAAACTGTTATGCCGGAAAAGAAGGTTTTGAGCATAAATGATGATAATAAACCGATATCTTCCGGCAGCTTGCATAGATAATGATCGTGTGTATTATGAAGGAAGGAATTTATCCTTGCTCTTAGTTTCATCCTAATATTTGAAAGCTTTAATTTAAGCCATGTTGTCATGGCGTTTATTCAATTACGAATTCATCAAAGTTATAATTTAACAAATCTTAATTTTGATTGCAATCATTCATTTTCCGGCGCTGATTATTGTAAAAAAGAAAGTTAATCCAGGTTGATATAAATTTGAAGAGGCTAATCCAGCATTAGTGTTTAATTTACTTTAAAATATGCTCATATCAAGAAAATTAAGCTTGCGTTACAAAAATTGTTATGTTATTTCATAGATTCTTATTCAGGAAAGGTTCTCCATGATGTTTTTTTCGCCGGTATAAAACAGCTATAACGGCTTTAGATGTAACTCTGTAAAAATTTATAACAAAATTAAATTTAATTAAAGGAGGATGAGTTTATATGAAAACACTAATTGGTGGGGCGGTAGCAGCTGTTTTGGGTCTCATTGGCATGGCAGTATGGTGGAAACCTTTTTTACAGATTTTATCCGGTGCTATCCCGTTTACTCTGCTACTTGGAGGCGGATTGGCGCTTTATCTGGGCTTTGACGAACTCAAAGATACCTGGAAGAAAGATGATACATCTTTCGATACGCCGGTGCCATCTGATGATTCTGAAAAATACAAAGGTGAAATCGAAGATCTTAAAAAAGAGCTTGAGACGCTGAAGGAAGAAAAAGAGACTGAGACGCTGAAGGAAGAAAAAGAGATTGAGACGCCGAAGGAAGAAGAAAAAGATTAGCTAAGAGCGTTTCACGCAAAATTATAGAGTTTAAATCTCCAAAACAAGCGCCCCGCCCAACTTGAGGCAGGGCGCTTGTTTATTTGTAACAGTTCAGCTATCTTTGACAGGATAACCCTCCAGAGCGGGCAGGCAAATTCCAAGGAAATTCCAAACTACAAGCACCAAATTACAAATAAATCACAAATATCAAGCACCCCGCCAAAAAGACGGCGGGCAGGCAAATTACAAACAAATCACAAATTCCAAGTCTCCCGCCAAAAAGACGGCGGACAGGCAAATTCCAAACAAGGGCTAAAACTATTTTTTTATTCTTTTGTTTGTTATTTGTTTTTTCGGTCACCTGTCGAGAGCCTCTAGGTCGAACGATTGGAATTTATTTGTTATTTGTATTTTGTTATTTGGGATTTCCCCTTTTGGTTATTGGATATTGTTTGGTATTTGTAATTTGGTATTTGTAATTTCCATAATTCAATAAACTTCCAACAAAGCAAATTCCCTTCCAGGTGTAACCCAAAGCCTGGTCCTTTGGGCTAGGTTTTTTCCTTTGCGGCCGAAGTTGCCAGTAAATCCGCCTTTTCGTTGCCCTCAATACCAGCATGCCCTTTTACCTTGATGATTTTCAGATCCTTGAACTTTGCAATCGTTTTTCTAATGGATCTTACCAGCTGTGTATTTTTCTTTGCCTTCCATCCTAATGTCAGAACACCATAGGCATAGCTGCTGTCGGTGAATACGCGTACCGGCAGGTCGGCATTTTTTATTTCTAACAGCCCGGTTCGAATGGCTTCAAGCTCTGCAATATTATTAGTTGCAATACCGATATTGCGTGATATCTCTTTTTGGCGGCTCCCGTACTGCAGGAAAACACCGATTCCGGAAGGGCCGGGATTTCCGCAGGATGCTCCATCAGTATAAATACATACGGCACCATCGTATGCGGTTGCATCGAAGGCTTTTGTCTCTGGAGCGCTTTTCGTTTTAGGAGGCTTTTTTGCAGATTTTTTCTTGGGAGGAACTTCGGTTTCCGGCTGGGATGATTCAATCGATGTTACTTTATTTTGATGGACCCAGTATTCGTAATCCTGATCCAGCTGGTATTTGATCAATACCTTGCCGTTTTTAACAACAGGCTTTTCACTCTGATCTGTTGCCAGCCAGACCTTGTTCTCCTTAAAACGCATCCGCTTCCAGTTTGTTTGGTCATTGGTCATTTGTCACTTGTCATTGGTCATTTGTTTCTTGCCACTAAGGCACCAAGGCAATCAAGGGTAAGCAGTGATCAGTGAGTAGTGATCAGTAAGGGAAACTGATTACTGATAACCGATAACTGATCACTCACATTTGTGTCTTTGTGCCTTTGTGGCAAAATATTTTTTGGTTTCAGCCTGTCCAGATTCAGAGGCGTGTCCAAGCTAGGTGTAAAGATGATACTTTTGGCTTAATTCTATGAATGCATTCAAATCGCTCTGCCAGGATTTTTCGATCTCATCAATGCTTTCGAAATTTTCAAGACGCTGGCGGATATCCTTATCGCCGATGATCAGGTCAATGGGATTCCGGTCGAATTCATATTCATACGGCCCGGACTTCCACTCGAAGCGGTCGCGGTGATGAAACCTGACGGCCTGAATCAGTTTCAGGGTAGTCATATACGGTTTGAATTTATATGGGTCGGTAATGTGTATCTGAAACCCTTGGCAGAGCGTACGGGCCCATTTATTGGAAGTAGGCTCAAAAGCCATCGGTCTTAAGATTGCGCCGGGCAGGCGATCACTTTTCAGAACTGCGGACACCTTTTTTATATCGATATAGGGTGCGCCGCACAATTCAAACGGCTGGGCGGTTCCCCGTCCCTCGGAGACATTGGTTCCTTCCCACAACACCTGGCCGGGATAAACCATGGCAGTTGCCGGTGTCGGCAGATTAGGTGACGGCGCGATCCAGGGCAGGCCTGTATCGGTGAAATACATAGCCCGGTTCCAGCCTTTCATGGGAACAACTTCAAGCTCGCAGTTGATGTGGTATTCATTGTTAAACAGGCCGGCAAGTTCGCCGATGGTCAGCCCGTGGCGCATGGGTATGGGATAACGCCCTACGAAAGAAGCGCATGCGGCGGTTAGGCAGTTGCCTTCGACCATGCTGCCGTTGATGGGATTGGGCCGATCCAGAACCAGAACTTTTTTGCCGAACCTTTTGGCGGCTTCAAGGCAGTAAGACATGGTGTAAATAAACGTGTAAACACGAGTTCCGGCGTCCTGCAAATCAACGATAAGGGTGTCGATAGGCTCGAACATTTCTTTATCGGGAATGCGGGTTTGACCGTAAAGGCTGAAAACAGGAATATCTAAAACCGGATCAATCATATCGTCCGATTCGATCATGTTGTCCTGTTTATCTGCAAAAAATCCATGCTGGGGAGCATACAATGCCTTGAGCTGTCCAGGGAGTTGCCGGTTGATCAGTTCGCGGGCATGGCAGAAATTTCTGTCCACCGAAGCAGGATTGCACAAAAGACCCAGGCGATGGCCGGATATCCACTCGGGTGGTGAGTCACTAAACCTTTCAAGGCCTGTTAGGAAGCGCGTCATGTTCAATTTTCCGGAGAGAACCCTATTCAACAGGGCTGGTTTCTGGATACTGGATTTTAAAAGTAAGTTATCCTTCAGGGCAAAAATACATGAGGAGGTATTGATGGTCAAGGCGTAAATTCCGATTGGGCGTTATAAGCAGAGCCGGAGAAAATTCTTGACAACATTGATGCCAATACATAATTTGCTGCTTCTAACCCGCATTTATCATGAAGAATTTATTTTGGTTGTGAAAACAATAAGAAATTGCTTTAAGAATAACCACAGGAGATAGATATAATGACTCAAATTCATGAAAGTGTCTGCGCTGCCCAAAAACAAAACAAGACCCGGGCAGACCAGGAAGCTTTGGTTAAACGATCTTTGCAAAAAATTAAAAACAAGTTCATTGTTTTGAGCGGCAAAGGCGGAGTGGGTAAAACCAGTGTTTCTGTCAATCTTGCTATTGCGTTGGCCGCCAAGGGGTATAACGTGGGGATTATGGATGTTGATTTGCATGGTCCTGATGTACCGAGGATGCTTGGGCTCAAAGGGATGCTCGGTTTGAACGAAAACCGGAAACTGAACCCCATGGCGTACTCGGAAAACCTGAAAGCGGTTTCAATTGAATCACTTAGCGCACGCAAGGATGATGCCATTATTTGGCGGGGACCGCTCAAAAATGCAGCGATTCAGCAGTTTATCAGCGAAGTGGAATGGGGTGAGCTCGATTATTTGATAATCGATTCACCTCCGGGAACCGGTGACGAACCTTTGACCGTAGCCCAGACAATTGACGACGCCAAAGCGATTATTGTCACCACACCACAGGAGGTTTCTCTGGCGGATGTGAGGAAGTCCATCAGTTTCTGTAACGTTGTAAACATGGAGATCTTCGGCTTGATTGAAAACATGAGCGGGTTTAGCTGCCCGCATTGCAGCGAAAAAATCGACCTGTTTGGCTCCGGCGGTGGCGAAAAAACAGCCCGGACGGCCGGGATAAAGTTTTTAGGGAGGATTCCGTTCGATCTTGATGTTGTTGCTTGCGGCGACTCCGGCACTTCATTTCAGAATAAAAATAAAAATTCCATGGTAACAAAGGCTTTTGCTGATATAACCGAAATTATCTCTGCCGCATGAAACATTATTGTTAACGATTCAGCCACTAAGGCACAAAGACACCAAGAGACAAACCGACTTTCCCAAAGTAGCCTTTTGGCTACGACCGCTGAATATATCTAAATTTGACTCCCTTATATGAGGATAATAATATAATTCTATAATCTTAGTGCCTTGGTGCCTTTGTGGCAAAATACATAAGTAGTAACTTCGGATTATCGGTTATAAAATTCTAAAACGTAATCTTGCTTTCGATTAATATTTGATTTATACATCATTGTGAAATGACAGCCAAACCAAACACTCGTATTGATATCGGGGGTCTGGAACTCAAGAACCCTGTAATGACGGCTTCCGGTACTTTTGGATATGGACGTGAGTTTGCAGATCTTATTGATTTAAACCGCCTGGGAGCTATTATCGTCAAGGGTTTGTCTCTGGAGCCGTCAAAAGGGAACCCGCCTTTGAGAATCGTCGAAACCAGTTGTGGTATGCTGAATGCCATTGGGCTTGAAAACGTCGGTTTGGAGGCGTTTGTTAAGGAAAAAATACCGTTTTTGCAAAAGCTGACAACGCCGACTTTGGTCAACATCTACGGGAAAACTAAAGAAGAATATGCCGAACTGGCCGCGCGCCTGGAAGATATTGAAGCAATATCAGGGGTTGAAGTAAATATTTCATGCCCCAATGTAAAAGCCGGAGGGGTAGCATTTGGCGCTTATCCGCAAACGGCTGCCGAGGTTGTCAGGGCGGTCAGGAGCAAGACGACCGGACTACTGGTGGTCAAGCTTTCTCCCAATGTAACCGACATTGCTGAAATCGCCCGCAGCGTGGAAGCCGCAGGTGCGGACTCGATTTCATTGATCAACACCATAACCGGTATGGCCATCGACATTGAATCGCGACGTCCGAAGCTGGCCAATACAACCGGCGGGTTATCCGGTCCGGCCATCAAACCCATAGCTTTGCGCATGGTCTGGCAGGTTGCTCAAAGCGTAAAGATACCGGTAATCGGTGTCGGTGGTATCATGAATGCCACAGATGCACTGGAGTTCCTGATAGCCGGTGCTGCGGCCGTGCAAATCGGGACCGCCAATTTCATCAACCCGCGGGCCACCTTGGATGTCATTGAGGGGATAGAATCGTATTTGATAGCAAAGGAAATTCCTGATATATCCGAGATTATCGGGTCACTGGAAGTTTAACCCGGATATTTCATGAACAAAGTCAATTTTTTTTTCATAAAGGTTGATGATCTCGTAAAAAAACAAAAATTCCTTTTTACGAACGTTTTAAATACCTTTTCAATAAGTTCTGGTCAGTGGCACGGCCACCGGTAATAAAATTTGAAAACGTCTGAAACTCACGCAAAAGTGAGTCTAAAGAAAAAACAGGTCCATAACATTGAAATAAGAAGTATATATGGTTATTAGTCTCTATTGTTTTTGAAGATATCAGATAGTTGCTGTTTTTTCTTAACACTCACTAATGCGTTCAAACAGTCAGCCATTTTCAAATTTCAT
>JAQYVG010000091.1 GCA_030145595.1 Desulfobacterales bacterium
ATATTTCATGCCCTACGTGCCATAATGCCCATCAATGGAGTAGTTTGGCGAAAGCAAAGGGGGATAATAAAAACCAGGAAGGAAATGCCAAAAACAGTTTTTTAAGGACGTTGAGTTATAAGACATTTTGTGCGGACTGCCATGGCTCCGAGGCACTTGTAAAGTACAAATTTTTCCATGACCCGGTGAAAAGAGCCTCCGACAAAAAACCGTAGGAACAGGGCCAATTTAAACCATTTAAAAGATCACCTTATTTCAAAGTTAAATCATCGTAATCATTCATGCAAGGTCGTTGACAATAATGCCTTTCTATCTTCGAACCGTTTTCCCAACGGCCCGCTTTCCAATTTTTGTAATGCAAGATAATGCATCCCCCAAGGTTACTGGTGAAAGCTTTAAATCAGCAACAGTTTTTGATTGACGATGATACCACATTGTGCTAGTAAAGGCCGTAAACGGTCTAAGGAAATTGCTGCTTAAACCGGAAGGTCACCGCACTCAAAAGTGTGAAAGATTCTTAACGCTACCGCCTTTGAGTAATTAAAATTTGAGTCCTGAAAATCACACATCGCATTCATCGAAAAGGGCACACCGTTGTTTTGGTGTCAAGTGCAACGATTTCAGGGTGCCACGATTTAAACCCAAGAGGAAAATTTCCATGACAAATGAATTCAAAGCACGGATATATCAGATACGATTCGTCGTTGTGTGCTTGGTTTATCTGCTTGTCATTACCGGGATTGCCGGCGGGCAAGAAAATACTGACGCACCGGACGCAACCGTTCAACCCCCAAAGGCGGAAACAGAAGTATATCCGGTACCGCCCCCGCTGGTCTACCAGGGACTGTTTCCCTGCCAGGCCTGTCATCGAAGAGATGTTCGGGGCGTCAGCAGCCAATTAGACAAGGGAAAATCATTTCTTGGAAAATACATACGCCTGCCTGACCCCAGACCAAGAATTCTCGTACGCATGCACAGGGATATCAGCCTGGAACATGCCGAATGGCACTGGTGCCTCAACTGCCACAGTACCTATGAGAGAAACTCTCTGCATTTGCTAACGGGCGAAGATATCTCTTTTGCGCAATCCTATCGGCTTTGCGGACAGTGCCATGGCACCATCTATCGGGACTGGAAAATCGGCTTGCACGGCCGGAGAGTCGGGCAATGGAACGGTAAAAAACTCTACCTGCTCTGCGCCCATTGCCACGACCCCCACAAACCGAGGTTTCGCAAGCTTCCGGCGGAAGATCCTCCTCGCTATATCAAACATGAACGCTGGAAACTGGTAGAACATCATAAGTAGAGACGACTGGCCCCGTTATTACATTTAAAAAAGGATCACCATGAAAATAATTCCTGAACACGCCATTGACAGGCGAACGTTTATCAAAGGCGCAGGTATCGCTACCGCCGCACTTGCCGTGGGGGGGTGCAGTGCTGCCGGTAAAGTTTTTGATAGCGACCTGCTGGCGAAATTCTTTCAAACGCACCTCAGAGAAATAACACCAGAAGAATTCGAGAAGATCGAAGCACGCCTGTTGAAGAAATACAAGAAGGAGTACGGCCGTAATTTTGTGCTTGGAAACGAACCGCCGAATCCGGATGTTCTTTTTGGTTACGGCCTGGACCTGGGCCGCTGCATCGGATGCAGGCGCTGCGTTTACGCCTGTGTGGCCGAGAACAATCAGTCCCGCACCCCGTCCATTCACTGGATACGCGTCTTCGAGTTCGAGAGCAAAGACGTCACCCGTTCGATCAATTTCGAAAATGGAACTCCGTTTTACAACCATGGGCTGCAGCCCGCCGAAGGCATGGTTTACCTGCCGATCGCCTGCCAGCAATGCGAAAACCCGCCGTGCGTGATGGCGTGCCCCACGCAAGCGACCTGGAAGGAACCGGACGGCATAACTGTCATCGATTACGACTGGTGCATCGGCTGTCGCTACTGCATGGCCGCGTGTCCATACGGCGCGCGCTATTTCAACTGGGTCGAGCCCGAAATTCCTGCGGATGACATCAACCCGAACCTTCACCTTCTGGGCAACCGACCCCGACAGCACGGGGTCGTCGAAAAGTGCACCTTTTGCATCCAGCGCACGCGCCAAGGACGCTACCCCGCCTGTGTTGAAGTCTGCCCGGTCGGCGCCCGCAAGTTCGGCAATATGCTGGACCCCGACAGCGAAATCCGGCAGCTTCTAAAACGTAAGCGTACCTTTGTCCTGAAAGCTGAAATCGGAACGGATCCAAAGTTTTTCTACTTTTACAGCTTTTATGGCTAAACATGCAAATCGTCCAAGTTACCAAACGTAAAATAGGAAAATCATGAAAATTATACAATTTTCGACTTTCTGCTTTAAGGAAATCATTCGCGGCAAAAAAACATATTACGCCTGGATGGCGTTTCTGAGCATACTCATTTTTATAGGTGTTGCCGGCTACTATCAGCAAGCCGTTCATGGGCACATCGTCTCCAACATGTCCGACGCTATGCCGTGGGGGATCTTTATCGGAACGTACGCCTTTTTGGTCGGCGTTGCCGCCGCAGCGGTGGCGCTGGCCGTCCCCGGCTACGTTTACCATTGGGAGCCCATCAAAGAGATCGTGATCCTGGGCGAAATCATTGCCATCAGCGCTGTGGTGATGGCCCTCTTGAACGTGACGGCCGATCTGGGGCATCCCGAACGCATCTGGCACGCGATGCCCATACTGGGAAAACCGAATCTGCCCCTGTCCATGATTGCGGTAAACATCGTGGTGCTGAATGGATATCTGGTTCTCAATCTGGTTATCGTAACGTATTTTCTTTACTGTTCCTTTATCGGACGCCCTTACAACAAGAAGATATTCATGGCGTTGATGTATACTTCCATTCCGGGGGCCATCAGCATTCATGCGGTTACCGCGTTCATCTTCAACGTTTTGCCGGCCAGGCCTTACTGGCACTCGGCGATTCTGGTCCCCCGCTTCATCTCCACGGCGCTGTGCGCAGGGCCGGCGATTATGATTCTGGCATTCAAAGTTCTCAGAAAGGTAGCCGATATCGACATCAAAGACAAAGCACTGTTTAAAATCGCAGAGATAATGGTAGTTGTTCTGTTCATCAATCTTCTGCTGTTTCTTGCTGAAATCGTTACGGAATTCCGCTCGGCCACCGTCCATACGATTCACATTAAATTCTATTTCTCGGGACTGGGAGACGAAATGAAGATTGTGCGGTGGGCCTGGTTTGGTTCCGCCTGTAATGTCCTGGCCTTCTTCATGCTTCTGGTTCCGAAAATTCGCAAAAATCACATCACGTTGAATATCGGATGCTTGATGGTAATTGCCGGCGTGTTTATTGAAAAAGGTATCGGGCTGGTTTTGCCCGGATTAACCCCGGGCACCCTCGGGGAGGTGTATAGCTACGATCCTTCAATTGTCGAAGTGATGATCAGTATCGGGATCGTCGGCGTCGGCGCCTTTGTTTTTACGGTATTTAGCAAAGCTGCTGTCCCGCTGGCTTTTCAGAAGCGCCCTGATCAGAAGCGCCCTAAAGAGATTGAAGGCCAGGAACAAATTCAGTGACAATTGACATTGCCAAAAAAACTATTTGTGGTATCGTCCTACCGATGCTCAATAGAATTCCAAGCACCTATTCCGGCGGAACCAGAGGCCAAAACCACAACCGGAACCGGCGGAGCCAAATATAGAAAAAAAGAGCGTCTCAGGGCACATGAGACCCTCTGAAGAAAGTCATTGTTGATATCACACATATCCATATGTCTTTTGACCACGTTGATGATGTCAACCAGGAAAGGAGCTTTTATGATGCGAATCGAAACCATAGTGAAATTTGTTTTATTATCTATTGTGTTTGTCGTTTTCGCCGGACAGGTCCACGCCTACTATGTTGATCCCCAAAAATTCGGCTCACCGGCCGGAGAACTTTGCGTTCTCTGTCACCGTGAGGCGACTCCCGGCATTTACTATCAATGGGCAGAAAGTGCCATGGGGCAGGCCGGGGTCAACTGTTACGATTGTCACAAGGCCGAGAAGACGGATCCCGATGCCTTTGAACACAAAGAATTCATCTCTATCGTGGTCACCCCCAAGGACTGCTCCAGATGCCACGAAAGAGAAGTCAAGGAGTTCGAGTCTTCCCATCACGCCGATGCCGTAAAGGTCTTGAATTCCTCTGATATTTTCTTCGGCCGGGCCATATGGGGGGCCAGTGCGGAACGCACCGGGTGTATTCCCTGTCACGGATCGATATTGAAAGTCCGCAAAGAGGGCAAGCTGGATCCCGCGACCTGGCCCAACACGGGCATTGGCCGGATTAATCCGGACAAAAGCAAAGGCTCATGCTCTGCATGCCACACCCGCCATGTTTTTTCCCGGGAGCAGGCCCGGAGGCCGGAAACCTGCGGCCGGTGCCACACAGGACCCGACAGTCCCCAGGTTGAGGTTTATCATAGAAGCAAGCACGGGCTTCTGTATCATGCCAACCGCGATAAAATGAATATGGAAAAGAGAAGATGGCGCGCGGGCCAGGATTACTTTCAAGCACCGACCTGCGCTACCTGTCACATGAGCGCCGTCCCCCCCCAGGCGTTGATCAAAGACGCTGACCAACGGCTGGAGGAGGCCTTAAAATCGCTTCTTTCCGGCGGCGGCAAGGAGTTCGAGGCGCTCTTGCCGCCTCCAAGACCCCAAAAATATGATTTTGGGTCAAGCCATGACGTCGGCGCAAGACTGTCGTGGAACCTGGGATCCACAATTTCCAAAAAGAGAGACCGTTGGCAAGAAAAAAGAAAGTTGATGCAAAGTGTGTGCACCCAATGCCATTCTGAAAATTTTTATACGCAGTTTTACATCCAGTATGACGGGTTGGTCGAACTGTACAATAAAAAATTTGCGGTCCCCGCCACCAACATGCGCAATGAACTCATAAAAGAAGGAGAGCTGACCAAGCTTAATTACGATGACAAGCTGGACCGGATTTACTGGAAATTGTTACAGCATTCGGGGCACCGGGCCAAGTATGGAAAAGCCATGGTGGGCCCGTCCTATGTCTGGCAGCGGGGCATGCAAGAAGTTGCCGAACGCTTTTATTTTGAGTTTGTTCCCGAGGTCCAGAATTTGACTGGAAGAAAAGCTTACAAGTTTTTGCGTAAACACGGATATTCCGATCCTAAATTAAGGAAATAACACCACATTCGATGACAAAAAAAATCATATCCGCATGTGCCGTCGTGCTGCTTTTGACCCTGTGGGTGGAAAGCCGGGCCCAAGATAACATCGCCCACCTGGTAAAAAATTTGCTTAAAATGGGATATCCTCTAAAGAAGGAAGATATCCTTGCCCTTGATAAAATAGGGATGAGATTTGACTCCAAAAATCGGATCACGGTGCTTGAAAAAATATTAGCGGACCGGGATTTTATTCACGCACGGCAGGAGGTCGATTATTTTACCAGAACAGAGGCGATAATTGATGCGCTGCGTCTGCTCGATGAGCTTGATCTGCCTGCTTCCAGGGCACTGATCGAAGAGTTAAATCGCCAATCCGGCTGGGAAGCAAGGGAAAAAGCGCTCCTGGCTTACATGGCCGCAAAGAGAGATATTCGGTATCAATCAAACGTTCCCTACCTACTGGGCATTTTACCTCAGCACGGCAGTGATTTGGGAAAAATTTACAGCGGAGAATCTGCCAGAGCCATTATCGATGTGATGAATTGTTTGTCCTATTTGTCAGACCTTTTTGTCTACAACGGCGACACCAACATTTTGGACGCCTTGATTCGATATGGATCTAAAACCTATGGATTCCCGGCGGAATATTTATCCCATTTGTTTGTGGATATGTTTGTGATGAGACCCAAGGTGTTTGTTGCCACTCTGGCGATTAAAGATGATCAGATCGTTCATACGGTGACCAACGCGCTGATCTTCGGAATCCGCAACAATCAAGTTCGGGAAAAGGTCGAGGAGGTCTTGCGCAAGGACTTGTCCTCGGTTCAAGAACCCAGCAAACACGTTGTTATTCTTTTGACGAAAAAAATCAACAAACAGTCCGATCTTGCCGGCCAAGAAACCGGTCAGGACCGTACAGCACCCCCGGCGGTCTCGGGCCAATGATTTCTATAAGGTCGTTACATAACAGCGCCTCGGGTGCCGGACGGTGTCCATACGGTATTCTGTTTTTGGTTTGTTTTTGGGCGGTGTTTTACAGGCCTCCGGTGCTTTTGGGCCAGGCAACAAACCCTATTCGGGTTGACCATGTTATGGACATCCGCGGCGGCTTCAACCAGCCCACCGAGGTCGCCATAGGTAAAACGGGCAGAATCTTCGTTCTGGACGGCGCCAACAACAAAGTAAAGATCTTCAGCCAAAATGGAACTTTTGTCCTGGGCTTTGGAAATCCTGGAACAAGAAATGGAGAATTCGACTCTCCCGTTGGGATAGACATCGATGCGCATGAAAATATCTACGTGGCCGATACCGGAAACCGTCGAATTCAAGTATTTGACCGCAACGGCAACTACCTGCGCAAAATTGACCTCTCCCCGTGGAGCGCGCGTCCGGTTGAAGTAGAGGTGCAGGAAGGGTCCAGCCTAGTATACGTCAGTGATGCCGATAATCATCGGATCCTCTGTTTTCAAAAAGACGGTACGTTCAACTTCGCGTGGGGTGACTTAGGCGAGCGCTTAGGCGAACTCAGGTTTCCGGGCATGACGGCCACTGATTCAAGGGGGGACGTCTATGTTGTCGATATTCTAAACGGTCGGGTCCAGAAATTCAGTCCTCACGGCAAAAACCCCCGACAGATCGGGGAATTGGGGGTGTTGCCCGGCCAACTGTTCCGTCCCAAAGGGATCGCTATCGATGATCGATCCCGCGTGTATGTCTCCGACAGTTATACCGGACTTATCCAGGTCTTCGATAAAGACAGCAAATTTCGTGGTATTTTGTCCACGAAGGATGCTTTGCTCCGCCTGACAACACCGTTAGGTTTGGCGGTTGACGCCAACAGGCGTCTGTTCGTCGTCCAGTCTGCATTGAATAAAGTCAGCGTATTTATTCTCCTCGACAAATAACCATGGTAAAATTTATTTTTATAGTTTTATGCGGCATTGTTTTCCAGCTCGGTTCCGCTGATGCGATCACCCGGCGTCCCTCCAGGGAATGCCTCCTGTGCCATGTCCTGTGGTTTGATGATTTTAAAACCGATGCGCAAACCCTGCTGCAGGAAAAAGAATCTCCCATCGTCATTGCCGGCGCCGTGGGGCTGGCTTCATCCCGAAAGATGTGCGACTCCTGCCATGACGGATATGTTTTCGACAGTAGAGTTAAAGTTATCGAAGGGAATCCGCATCATATGCTGAAAAAACCGCCGGACGGGTTCAAACTGCCGGAAGATTTTCGTCTGGACAGCAACAATGAGATGTACTGCGGTACCTGCCACACACTTCATGATATCAGTGGCGGTGAAACGGTGGGCAGCACTCCGTTTCTCCGACGGGCCAACGAGCGATCTGAAATGTGCATGGCCTGCCATACCGGGAAGACGGAACAACAAGGATCTACCAACCATCCCGTGCTGAGGAAAGTAAATTATGTTTCTTCCTTCGAGGGCGATCAAAGGGGCGCACAATTCGGACCGGAAGGGGAAATCATCTGCCAATCGTGCCACAATTCCCACGGCCGTAGGGCCTTAGCAGCGCCATTGAGCAATTCAACGCTTTGTCTCAGTTGCCACCCAAAAGAAAAACACCTGATCGCCACCAAACACGATCTGCGAACAACTTTACCGGAGGCTACCAACATTAAGCAAAAAAGGGCTGTTGACTCAGGACCCTGCGGGGCCTGCCATGTGCCCCACAACGGTATCGGCAAGCGGCTATGGGCCCGGCGGCTTGAACCCGGCAACCTTGCGACCCAGATGTGCCTGTCATGCCATGGCGAAAAAAGCGGTTACCAAACAAAACGTCTCGGGAATTTCTCGCACCCAACCAATGTTGAGCCTGTACCAAATGCAGAAACTCCCCCAAAACTGCCCTTATATTCAAACGGTCTGTTCAAGCAGGCCCGCGGACGGGTTCAGTGTCCTACCTGCCACGACGTGCACAGGTGGGCCCCGGCGGCCTTAGCCGCCAAAGACGCCGAAAAAGCTGAGGGAGATGCATCGAACAGTTTTTTGAGGCTGTCGAATCATTCGTCATCAGCGCTTTGTATCGAATGCCATGACGATAAAAAGCAACTGATCACCTCCGACCACAACCTCACGGTGACCGCACCGAACGAAACCAACATACTGGGATTCACGGCCGTAGATTCAGGGCCGTGCGGCGCCTGTCATGTGCCCCATAATGCAGCCGGACCGCGGCTGTGGGCCCAACCCATCTCCGGCGACCAGGATTTTGTCTCCCAGTTGTGCAGCGGTTGCCACCGCCCCAACGGGGCCGCCCAAGCCAAGCTCATCGGCGACAACTACCATCCGGTCGATGTCGTTTTTAAGGATTCAAGCGGCGCTCGCGCCCATGAACGGGCCGACACCAAGCTGCCCTTGTACGACAAGGACGGCAACCGCAAACCCGAAGAGAAAATCGTGTGCATGACCTGCCACGAGCCGCATGTTTGGAACCCGCAAAAAACCGGTGCGCTACGCGATTATACGCATGCAAATATGGAGGGAGACGCTGCCGACAGCTTTTTGCGCAAAGCGAATTTTCCGTCTTCGGATCTCTGTAAAGTCTGTCACGCCGATAAAGCCCTTGTTGACGGGTCCAATCACGATTTGAACGTAACGGCGCCGGAGGCCGTCAATTTGCTGGGCCAGACCGTCAAGGAATCAGGACCGTGCGGTGCCTGTCATCTGGTTCACAACAGCCCATACCGTCTCAAACTTTGGGCCAGGCCTTACGGTCCTGTTTCCGAACAAGATAGTATCATGGTTGCTTTATGTACAAGCTGCCATTCTGAAGGGAATATTGCCGCAAACAAAATCCCCCTGATCGCAACCCATCCTGAAGGAAAATTAATTACTAATATTATGCAATTTAATGCAGAAAAAAAAGATTATACGCTGATATTTGACAAAACCGGCAAAGAAGTAAACGTAGGCAACCTTTCATGCCCCTCCTGTCACAACGCCCACCGGCAAAGCCTCAGAGGAAACAGGGTTAAAGACCATTCGGGAAGCGATTTAATGGAAAAATTTTTAAGGACTTTGAGTCATAAAACGGTTTGTAGTGACTGCCATGGCCCTGAAGCGCTTTTCAGATATCAATATTTTCACGATCCCGTTAAAAGAGCCGAAATCTCGAAAAAATAGAAATTCAGGTTGAGCTTTTAATCGATTTGAGTTTTTATTAAAATGTAATTTGAGAAGGCCGATAGTATTTAAATATTAAAAAGAATGATTATTGTGTTATCTAACAGACTCTTAAATCCAACGACAAAGGAGGTACGGGTGGCTGAGCTTCAAAATGATTTGTTCCTGAGGGCTTGTAAACGTTTGCCGGTTGAAAGAACTCCAATATGGGTAATGCGCCAGGCAGGGCGTTATCTGCCGGAATACAGGGCGGTGCGCCAAAAATACGATTTTCTTACCATGTGTAAAACTCCTGAGCTTGTCGCCGAAGTAACACTGCAGCCGATTGATTTAATCGGGGTTGATGCGGCCATTATTTTTTCTGATATTCTCGTGATTCCCGAAGCAATGGGTATGCACCTTGAGATGCACGAAGGCAGAGGCCCGGTGTTTCCACATCCAATCAGAAATGAAGGGGATGCTAAAAATCTTAAGAAAATCGATCCCACTGTTGATTTGAAATATGTGCTTGATGCTGTAGCCCTGACAAAGAAAGAATTAAACCAACGGGTTCCGTTGATAGGTTTCAGCGGTTCTCCCTGGACGTTATTAGCCTACATGGTTGAAGGCCAGGGATCGAAGAATTTTGCAAAGGTAAAGCATCTAATTTATAATAACCCCAAACTGGCCCACAGCCTTCTGGAAAAGATAGCAGATGCGGCCGGTGCATATTTATGTGCAAAGATAGAAGCCGGTGCAGACGCCGTTCAAATATTTGATACCTGGGGCGGACTTCTTTCTCAAGATGATTTTGAAGAATTTTCTTTACAATACATCAGCAAAATAATTTCTCAGGTCAAAGGAAAAGATGTACCCGTTATTATGTTTGCAAAAGGAGTGCACTATCATCTGGAAACCCTTGCTGCAAGCGGCGCGGATGTATTAGGTTTGGACTGGACCATGAATATCGGTGATGTCAGGAAAAATGTTGGAGATAAAGTTGCCCTGCAAGGGAACCTGGACCCAACGGTTCTTTATGCCGGTCATGAAAAGATAAGAGATGAAGCCGGAAAAATTTTAAAATCATTTGGCAAGGGCAGCGGGCATATTTTCAATCTTGGTCACGGGATACTGCCCGATGTACCCCCTGAAAACCTCAAAGCTTTGGTGGATTTTGTTAAAGCAGAGAGTGGCCGTTATCACTAAATGATACCAAAATTGAACAAAAGGGGACTTTTTCCAAAGGTCCCGGGAGAAAGACCGTGCTCGATATAGATATTGATTTAATAAAGAAATATGACAAACCGGGGCCGCGCTACACCAGCTATCCGACAGCGCCTCATTTTAATGAATCGTTTACACATGAAAATTATCTTGATGAGGTAATCAAGACCAATCAGGGGCAGGGTCTACCTGATTTGTCATTGTATTTTCATCTGCCATTTTGTGACACGCTCTGTTATTTCTGCGGTTGTAATATGATCGTAACCCGCAACAGAGAGAGAATCAAAAGGTATGTTGATTACTTAAAGCGCGAGATAGACTTGCTGAAAAGGCACATTTCATCCGATAGAAAAACTGTCCAACTGCACTGGGGTGGAGGCACGCCCACGCATTTGAACCCGGATGAAATCGTTGATTTAAGTTCCTACATTAATGCCGGTTTTGACCTGCATGCTGATGTTGAGGCCGGCTGTGAAATTGATCCCCGGGAATTGACCAAAGACCACCTTGTCGCCTTGAGAAACGGCGGTTTTAATCGCATCAGCATGGGGGTGCAGGATTTTAACGAAAAGGTTCAAAAAGCGGTTAACCGGATACAGCCGGAAGATTTGACCAGAAAGGTTATCGACTGGGTGCGTGCATTGGGGTTTGACAGCATGAATCTTGATTTAATGTACGGGTTGCCTTTCCAATCTGCCAAGACTTTTGAAAAGACGGTTGATACCATTATTGATGTTGATCCTGACAGAATTGCACTCTTTAATTTTGCCTACGTTCCCTGGATGAAAAAACATCAGAAGGTAATTCGCCTCCAAGATTTACCGGTTCCCGAAGAAAAACTTGACATTCTAAAGATGTCTACCGAAAAACTCACCCGCGCGGGTTACGTGTTTATCGGCATGGATCATTTTGCCAAACCCGAGGACGAACTCACGCTGGCGCTAAAAGAGAAAAAGCTTTACAGAAACTTTCAGGGCTACAGCACCCATGCCGGTGCGGATGTTTATGCCATGGGAATTACCAGCATTAGTCAGTTTGGGCGCATTTATGCCCAGAACATCAAGAAAGAGAAAGACTATCATGCTGCCCTTGACGAGGGAATTCTACCGATAGCCAAAGGATGTTACTTGGACGATGATGACCTTTTGCGCCGGCGGGTTATCACTAAATTAATGTGTGACTTTGAACTGGATTTTGCTTCAATCGAAAAGGAATTTGACATAGATTTTGAGACATACTTTGATTGGGGGCTGAACAATCTTAATGCGATGATAGCTGATAACCTCCTGTCCATTGAAAACAGGATGTTAAAGGTAACCAGGATGGGCAGGCTATTGATCAGAAACATAGCGATGAATTTTGACGGTTATATTGAACGAAAAGAGGATAGTGCGCGGTACTCGAGAACCGTCTAACCCCGGTGTCCATCCATAAATGGCCCTTTTTGCCCTGCTCGGCGTTCTCCGCGGGTTTCCACCCTCGACGTACTAAAGT
>JAQYVG010000092.1 GCA_030145595.1 Desulfobacterales bacterium
TCTGATGCAGGACTTTACCGGTGTCCCTGCCGTAGTAGATCTTGCGGCCATGCGTGATGCTGTAAAAGAGCTTGGCGGCGATCCTATCAAAATCAATCCGCTTGTACCGGTCGATTTAATCATTGACCATTCCGTGCAGGTTGATTACTTCGGCACCGAGGATGCTTTAAAAAAGAATGTGGCCAAGGAATATGAACGCAATCAGGAAAGATACGCACTCTTGAAATGGGCCCAGAAGAGTTTTAGCAATTTCAGAGTCGTTCCTCCGAATTCCGGTATCTGCCACCAGGTAAACCTGGAATATCTGGGCCAGGTGGTGATGACTGCAGAAATTGACGGTAGAGCTATTGCTTATCCTGACACTCTGGTCGGCACCGACTCACACACAACCATGATCGACGGTATTGGAGTAATGGGGTGGGGAGTCGGCGGGATTGAAGCTGAAGCCGTCATGCTGGGGCAGCCGTATTATATGTCGATTCCTGAAGTTATCGGCGTAAAGATGGTCGGAGAATTGCAGGCTGGAGTTACAGCCACCGACCTTGTGCTGGTAGTGACCGAGCTTTTAAGGAAACGCAATGTAGTGGAAAAATTCGTTGAATTTTTCGGACCCGGGATGCAGAACCTGACAATTCCGGACCGAGCAACCATTGCCAATATGACCCCTGAATACGGGGCGACGCTTGGTTTTTTCCCGGTTGATGCCAAAACCGTTGATTATCTTAAACTGACCAATCGGGGAAACCAGGCCGATCTTGTTGAAGCCTATACCAGAGCGCTTGGTCTTTTTTATACCGGTCACCAAGAACCGCAATATACTGAAGTGCTTGAGATCGATCTTTCCACCGTTGTGCCTGCGGTTGCCGGCCCGGCCAGGCCCCAAGACAGAATCGAGCTGCAGGATTTAAAAGGAAAGTTTGCCGCTGTAATGGGATGTGAATATGATCGAGATGCGGACATGGCCGACATCTCGACATTTCAGGACGAATCGGGCTGCACGACAACCAGAGCCGCGACCTGCAAGCCGATTGACTCGCGTCACTATAAAGTAAATCTCGACGGCCAAGAAACCTCCATAGGCCACGGCAGTATAGTTATCGCCGCCATTACCTCATGCACCAATACTTCAAACCCTTACGTTCTGATAGGCGCCGGCCTTTTAGCAAAAAAAGCCGCATCAAAGGGTCTGAAAGTTCCATCGTTTGTTAAGACCTCTTTCGCACCGGGGTCCAAAGTTGTTATCAGATATCTTCAAGACGCCGGCCTGATGCCTTATTATGAGACGCTCGGTTTTCACCTGGCAGCTTTCGGGTGTACGACCTGTATCGGAAACAGCGGTCCTTTGCATCCTGAAATAGAAAAAACAATATCTGAAAACGATCTGACCGTTGCTGCGGTTCTTTCCGGAAACCGCAATTTTGAGGCCAGAATCCATCAGAGCATCAAAGCAAATTTTTTGGCATCGCCCATGCTGGTGGTGGCATTTGCTCTGGCCGGTAGAATCGATATTGATTTAACCATGGAATCGGTTGGGCTCGATTCCAACGGCGAACCTGCCTATTTAAAAGATATCTGGCCAACCAATCAAGAAATCGAACATTTGGTAAAGATACACGTTAAAAAAGAGTTTTACGAACAAGAATATGCTAAAATTTTTGACGGCGACGAGTTTTGGCAGGCACTGGATGTTACGGAAAGTACAACTTTCAGCTGGGATAAAGACTCCACCTACATTAAAAACCCGCCCTATTTTGAAAATTTCAGCACTAAGTTACTCAAACCTTTGGATGTAAACAATGCCGGCGTACTCACTATGCTGGGCGATTCGGTCACCACGGATCATATTTCTCCTGCAGGCGCTATACCGCCGGATTATCCTGCCGGACAATACTTGATTGCAAACAACGTACCGCCGCCGGAATTTAATTCCTATGGATCACGCCGGGGCAATCATGAGGTGATGATGCGGGGAACTTTCGGAAATATCCGCATTAAAAATAAACTGGCTGCACCCCGAGAGGGCAGTTTTACCATCAAATTTCCCGACAAAAAAGAAATGTTTATCTATGATGCCGCCCTTGAATATGCCGGGGAATCCCGGCCGCTGATTGTATTGGGCGGCAAAGAGTACGGGACCGGATCTTCCCGGGACTGGGCTGCCAAAGGAACTTTCTTGCTGGGAGTCAAGGCGGTTATCACCGAGTCTTTTGAACGCATCCATCGCAGCAACCTGGTCGGCATGGGGGTGTTGCCGCTGGTCTTTAAAGCCGGTGAAAATTTGGAAAGCCTCGGATTAACGGGCTTTGAAACATTTTATATCAGCGGCATCGAAAATATGCAGCCCAGAAAAGTATTGCAGATCAAAGCCGTCAAAGAAGACGGCAAAACCATTGATTTTGAAGCGGTTTCACGTCTGGACACGGATATTGATGTGGATTACTTTGAAAACGGCGGCATTTTGCAATATGTCCTGCGCAAAATTCTCAAAGGAAATTAAGTGAAAAAAACAATCCCCAAGGACCAGGCTTGAGTCTTGGATATAAAGAAGCCGGATACTTTTCTTAACTGAAATCGCTTAATTTAGGTTTAAGTCAAGATCGCCGACCGCTTCTATTTCCTCTGGCTGCCAGCGGGGATTGTCGTCCTTATCCACCAAACGCGCCCTCACGCCCTCTACATAATCGGGATGATTCAGAATAAAGCGCACTGCCGCAAGCTCCGCCTGAAAAACCTCCTCTAAGGGGCGATGCTCGTTGTGCCGCAAAAGTTTCAGAGTCAGTACTACCGCTGTGGGAGAACGTTCCGCCAGCCGCTGAAATACCTGGTCGCAGAGTTGGGTTTGTATGCTGCACACCCTGAGCGATTCCATGATTTCCAAAAGGGAGGTTTTCCCTTTAAAATAAGTTTCCACCCATTCATCCATATCGGTTTTAGCGGCAATATCTTTCACAAAAAAGGGATCTAGTACCGAAGCCAAATGCTGTGCAGCCTGGGTTCTTGATCGCGGCAAACTTGTTGCATGGCCTTCTAAAAAATCAATCATCTCCGGCAGACGCTGTGATAACAACAAATGGGTCGCAAGCCCCACCCGTACAGTTTCGGTCCCGTTCATTTCATAACCTGTAAGGCCCAGGTACTCGGGGTAACCTGCAGGGCATTTGCCAAACATCCAGCCCGTTGCACCCACATCCGGGAAAAAACCGATTCTGGTCTCAGGCATGGCCATGCGGGTGCGCTCTGTGGCCACCACCATGTCGGCGGCGGCGGCAAGCCCCAATCCGGCCCCCATGGTGATCCCGTCGGCAAGCACGATCACCGGTCTCGGAAAACGATGGAGCCGTAAGCACATATCATACTCTTCCTCCAAAATCCGGTCGGCTCGCGGAAGACTTTTCTGCTGTATTGCCAAGGCCAGCGCCTTGATATCTCCGCCGGCACAGAAGCCTTTTTCACCGCTCCCGTATAGCAGGACGAAACGGAAACGTTCATCATTCTCCACTTCGTCCAGCGCTTTTTGGATTGAACGGATCATTTCAAGGTTAAGGCTGTTCAAAGCGCGAGGGCGGTTTAACACCAGACTCATCATCCGATCCTGCCGGCGAATCAGGATTGCCGGCTCAGGCTGGTTTTTCATCTCATTCATTTTCTAACTCCCTATCCATTTTGATTTTTATCTTTTTAAATCAGATATATATGCATTATTACTAAAATGTCAATTTTACAAGCAATGCTAAGGTGAAGAATGTAAAGCTAGAAAAGTTATTATATATTGAATTAACGGAAAGTTATCCATATTCAAACCTTCTAAGGATGATTATCTGATAAATATCGAATATCACGTTGTTGAGCTATATAAAATTAGCTGAACTCCTTACCGGGAAGCCCGGCCCTTAAAGGCGGGCAGCTTCACTAAAAATAGCCGTGATTTAGAACTGTTGCATGTTAGTGACGTTGACATCTTGACTTGTCTTTGCTACTTTTATGCATGACCCCAGAGCCCACCCATAGTCGACAGGAACGCCACTGTGCCCAAGCCATTCTCAAGGCCTTCAATGAATACCAAAGAAAATTCAAAATGATTACTCAACGGGCCAAAGCGCGTTTCGAATACCAGGATTGGCAGGGGATGAAAGGCGATGCAGCCGAAAGGCTGGATCTCTACAGGGAACAAGTTTCTTTGATTGCCATTGAAATCAATAAGTTGTTTGGTGAAAGCGTCAACGATAAAAAGATCTGGACAAAAACTAAGGTAATCTATTCTGATTTGAGTAGCAGGTACGATGTTTGGGAACTGGCAGAAACTTTTTTCAATTCGGTCAGCCGGCGGATATTTACCACGGTTGGTGTTGATCCCCAGATAGAATTCGTCGATACCTGCTCTCGGACCCAACCCCTCCGGATCAGACAGCCCTCATATCGGACCTACCAACAAGTCCAATCAACTGCAAAATTGATGGAGTCAATTCTCAGCGATTACAAACATCAAGTAGGTTATAAAGATATGCAGCGCGATGCGCAGCTGGCGGCAGAAAAAGTGGACAATCACTTCCTAACCAGCGGGTATTCGCCTTACATCGAGCGAGCGGAAATGCTAACGGCCGTCTTTTATCGAGGTAAGAGAGCTTATCTGGTTGGTCGGATATTCAGCGGTTCAAATATTTTTCCTCTGGTGCTGGCGTTGCTCAACACCCATGGGGGCATCGTGATGGATGCTGTACTCATGAGTGAGAACGACGTCAGTATCTTATTTAGCTTTACGCGCTCATATTTCCATGTCCACGCCGAAAGACCAGCTGTACTGGTGAGTTTCTTAAAATCCATCATGCCTCGTAAACGCATTGCCGAACTTTATATTTCCATTGGCTTCAATAAGCACGGCAAGTCTGAGTTGTACTGTGACTTGCTGCAACACTTGAACCGTTCCAACCAAATGTTTGAATTCGCCGAAGGGGAAAAAGGCATGGTTATGGAGGTGTTCACCATGCCTGACTACGACTTGGTATTCAAAGTGATCAAAGATCGTTTTACCTATCCCAAGAATACCACACGTGAAGCGGTTATGGCCAAGTATTACCTCGTTTTCAAACACGATCGCGCCGGACGACTTGTAGATGCACAGGAATTCGAGCACCTGAAATTCAACCGTAATCGGTTTTCAGCAGATTTGATAGACGGCCTTAAACGCGTTGCGGCCCGGAATTTGATCATCAGTGAAGACTACGTCGTTATCAAGCATGTTTATATAGAGCGCCGAGTAACCCCTTTGGACATCTACCTTGGGCAAGTGGATGAGGCCCAAGCGCGGACGGCCGTGGTGGACTTTGGCCACGCCATCAAAGATTTGGCGGCTGCAAACATCTTTCCCGGAGATATGCTGCTTAAGAATTTTGGTGTAACTCGTCACGGCCGTGTGGTCTTTTACGACTACGACGAGCTTTGCTTGTTGTCCAGCTGCAATTTCAGAAAGATGCCCCAAACCAGAAGTTATGAAGATGAACTTTCTGCCGAGCCCTGGTTTGCCGTTGGCGAAAATGACATCTTCCCCGAAGAGTTTAAGAACTTTCTAGGGCTAAAGGAAGCTTTAAGAGAGGTTTTTATGGAGCATCACGGGGACTTATTCGAGGTGCATTTTTGGCATCACATCCAGTCTCGTATCGATGCCGGCAGTACTATCGATATCTTTCCCTATGAGCAAAGCAGGCGGTTAAACACATAGCAAGCTTTGAGAGACCTTTGCAAAACGCCCCTTTTTGTCCGACTATTGCTCAACTCAGGTCTAATTGTGTTCAGTGGGTTAAGTATGTTTACCCGTCAAACTGCTCTTCTTCGGTGGAACCTTTCAGAGCAGCAGTTGCGGCCTCGCCGCCAGTGATTACCATTTGTACTTCGTCGTAGTATCCTGCCCCCACAAAAGATTGATGCTTTACGGCGCTATAGCCTAAATCACGCTCCATTCGGAATTCATGCTCCTGCAAGCGAGAATAGGCTGCCATACCTTCAGCTTTATAATCATGGGCCAGTTCAAACATGGAAGCATTCAAGGTATGGAAACCGGCCAGTGTCACAAATTGAAATTTATACCCCATGGCGCCAAGTTCTTCCTGGAATCTCCGGAGCCCGGTATCATCCATATGCAGCTTCCAGTTGAACGAAGGCGAGCAATTATAGGCCAGTAGTTTATTGGGAACTTTTTCTTGAATTGCCTGGGCAAATTCCCGCGCTTGTCCCAGGTCCGGAGTAGATGTCTCCATCCAAATCACATCAGCATAGGGAGCATATGCCAGGGCTCTGGCTACGGCAAGTTCCATACCGCCTTTGACTTGGAAATAACCCTCAACGGTTCTTTCTCCGGACAAAAACGGTTGGTCGATGGGGTCTATATCGCTGCGGATCAGTCGGGCACTATCGGCATCTGTTCTGGCGATGATGATAGTGGGCACACCCAGCACATCACTGGCAAGCCTTGCAGCTGTTAACTTGCGCAGGTATTCCGAAGCAGGGGCCAGAACCTTTCCACCCATGTGACCGCATTTTTTCAAAGAGGATATCTGATCCTCTAAATGAACGGCGGCTGCGCCGGCATCGATGCATGCTTTAACCAATTCAAAGGTGTTGAGGAGGCCACCAAAGCCGGCCTCAATATCTGCGACAATGGGCGCGAGCCAATAAATGCTGCCTCTGTTATGCAGGTGTTGAAGTTGATCGGCACGAAGCAGCGCATTGTTTATTTTCTTAATTACAACCGGGACGCTATCGGAAGGGTACAGGCTCTGGTCCGGATACGTCTGTCCGACAGTATTTGCGTCAGCCGCAACTTGCCAGCCGCTAAGATAGATTGCTTGCAGTCCTGCCAACACCTGTTGCACGGCCTGATTGCCGGTCAATGCGCCTAAAGCCTGAACATAAGCTTCCGAGTGCATCAGATGCCAAAGCTTTTCAGCTCCTAAGCGGGCAAAGGTGTATTCAATCTGAACAGAACTGCTAAGTCTGACAACCTGTTCGGCCGTATATGGTCGTTCGATTCCCTGCCACCGTGGTTCACTTTCCCAAGATTTTGCGAGCGTGTCGGATTGCTGCTGCCTGTCCATGTAAAATCCTCCATCGGGTTTAGTGTAAAGAATCCTGGCCCAGAGGGCCAGGATTCTTTACATAAAAATGGTTTAAGTAGCAAAAAGAACTATAGGTACTCTGTATAATGCAAAGCGATAAAGCGGTTGTCAATACGAAAAAATGCTGTGAGCTTTCACAAGCCGTTTGTCGTACATCTTGCCGATGCCGTATTCATCACGCCGCATAAACTTTTCTGTTGCAGGTCCGATGATCTGCATCTCCGGTTGATTTTTTTGAACGTCAAGGGCGATGCGCATCTCCTTGGTGCATCCGGTACTGAAAGTGGCGTCCTTGCCAACCCACTCCGGCGGGACTTTTTTATTCATGATCTGAAAAGCCTGGGCGATATCGTCGTATGTCTGAAAACGCCAGATGTCGATCAAACCGCTGCTCTGTACTATTTCCCACATGTACATCAGATCGTCGGCATCCATGCCCGGTTCAAAATGTTCGGAAGGGTTAATGATAAAAGTCATGGCCGACTGTTTTTTGAGAAACTCTACAAAAACCGACATGATCTTTTTGGCCATATCGATTTTTCCGGGGATGGAACCGATGATTCCGCTGTAAAAAACAACGGTCATGCCTTTCTTTTTGGCTGTTTCCATATGGTCGATGATCGTTTGGGCTTTGCTTTCAAGATCTTTGTGGGAAAATTTGATCACCGAGGGATGTTTCGGTTTGTAGCTGATCGCAACTGATCCCCGGGGAGCTTCTGATATGTTAAAGATGTCTTGCGTAAATTGAAAGTGGGTATCAAAAAATCGCCGCTTCTGTTCATGACCTCTAGATATAACCCCATCGACCTCTTTGAATATTCGTCCAAATGTCGTGGACGTCAGCAGGAGGTTGAGATTTTCACGGGTTCCGTCGGAGATGACGAAGATATTGTAATCCCTTCTGAGCGTTTTCAGCAATTCGTTTTTGGTCAAGTTCTTTTCCTGGATAAAAAGCGCGCTCTCTAATTCCCGACGCAGGACTTCATCTTCCTGCGCGTTTGTAATATCGACTTTTTTAAATAAGGGACCTTCCTTAAAGGCAATAATGATTTTATGACCCAGCTTAGCGAGGTAATGCACGATCGCCAGATCAACCATTACTTCACCGCTTTCATTGGCAAGCCAGAGTATTTTTTTAGCCCGGCCGACTCCCGGGGCGGTCTCTTTGGAGTGAATTCCCAGAAATTGAAACAGAGAATCAACACCGTTGCCGGTTAAGGGCCGGTTAAACGCCTTGAGACAATCCTTTATGGTGTATTTCAAAGATTCGTCCGATTCCCAGAGGGAATTTTCAGCCGACATGGCAATAAGCCTTTTTAGTTCAAGGTGTTCCACAAGCTCTTTGATTGCGGTTATCGTTGTGGGAGCTTTTACAAATTCTGAACGATCCACGTGATTGAGCGCCTTTTGAAAAGCCTCTGAATTAAAGGACTGGCTGACGCGCTTGTTACGCATGGCTTTCTCAAAAAGATATGGGTCTTCAATATGGGTATGGTTCAAGAAAATCCGTAGAAGGCGTTTTTCAAGCCTGGAAGGTATCATGATTTCATCGCGGGTTTCGTGGCTGTATTTGATTTTGATGAGAGCTTTCAGGTAGTCTTGCTCTTTTTGGTCTTCGATTTGCCGATCAACCAGTTCCAGAATCCGCTGCAGCACTTCTTTATATTTCTCCTGGATAAAATCAGACCGGTCTCGACTCATAATCGCTGCAAACATTTTGTCAGAGCATGGATAATAGCGCTCATTCTCCTCGGTATAGACCATGAATCTGATCTGTTCAGGCGTGGCGGCCTGATCCGGATGAGTAAAATAATCGAGATGATTTTCAATATAGAAAGTGTTAAACCAGGCATCCGTCTCCGGATTTTCTCCTGGTTTATAAGGCTTTTCTTGTTTGACAGTCGTCTTATTTTTCGAAGTGTTGCTTCGGGCTTTCATTTAGCTCCTCCTGGTCATAATAGTTAAGCCACAAAGACACAAAGGCACTAAGATTATAATATGCAAAAGTCATTTGTCATTGGAGTGCTACGTTTGAGGAGCACTTCGTTTGAGGAGCGGCCTGGCGGCCTTGAGGGGTATTAATAAAAAGACTTTTCCCCCCTTAAGCGAAGCGATCCTAAAGCGTAGCGCTCTTTTCTATCCCCCTTCTTTGTGCCTTAGTGGCTGATCAACTGCCTCTCGTTCAGCGGATGTGATCAAGCAGTTGCTTCAAGTCGGTGATAATAATGTCGGGAGAAAGATTTCTACACCTGGGGTCATCCTCTCTGAGTCGCAACGATCTGGCATCTCCGGCAAACAGAGCGGTTTGAAATCCAGCCTTTTTAGCCGGGTAGATATCGTTTAGCATGTCATTTCCAAGGTATAGCGCGGCATGCGCGGCAATCTCCATGTTTTGTAGTTTTTCTGCCGCTAATTGAAACAGATATGTCGATGGTTTGGCCCAGCCGAACCTGTATGAGAATAGCATAAGGTCCGGATGAAAACCAAGGTCTTCCGAATCTGAGCCCAAATACCATTGCAACAAAGATGGGGTATAAAACTGAGCATTGGAAACAATACCCATGCAAAGGTTTAATTCTTTGCAGCCTGCAAGCATCATTTCCAGGTTCGGCATGGGGTACACCGGATTAACGATCAACTCAAATTCCATTGCAAACGCCCTGATTAGATCCAAATTGTTGTTGTTTAAAACATACATCCATATCTTATCGATTTCCACTTCCGGAAAGTCGACGCCTTTTGCTTTCAATTTTGCATGTTCGCAATCAATGGCAGCGAAAAAATCATTTAAGACAGCATCAGGGGAGCGGCGGATTCCGAATCTTTGCAAAAGAGTTATTAGTTGTTCAGTCTGCTGCACTTTTTGTCTGGCAATGCCGATGTCACCGGAACCGCTGATAAATAGAGTACCATACACATCGAACATGATACACTGGACTTTTGTTGTAAGTTCCCCACTCGGCTGTAAGGCGGTCGCATGAGGATACAACGGTCTGATATATTTTGAAATCAGATCATCACTCAACATAGGGACTCCATTTGAGCAGGCTAAAGTTTTCCAGGTTTAAAAATTCTGAAAATAAAATATTTTTGTCTATGCGGTGAGAAACGTTAGCCGTAAGAACTTTTTTGTAAATACTTCTTAGCGCTTTAGTATAGATCGCCTGATTGTAGTTGTTGAAAATGGCCTGCAGGTTGTTATGTATCAAATCTTTGGGATTGGATACCTTTCCGGGCGATATTAGAAATGGATTCAAAGCAATCAGCACGGCGCGATTGTCGGGATCTGACAAAACACGGGAAATGATCTGCTTTTGAAAGGCCTCGTTCAGCAGGCCAAAATCGATGGTTGCATTTGCAGTTGTTTTTTCAAACGCATCGGTGATGGATTTTTCCTCAATGTTGAAATTGAATATGGCGCCGGCTTTGCGCGCACTTAACTGCCAGGCAGCAAATAGTGTGGCTGTATCAAGCCATGTGACCGGCACAGTAAGCCGGCTATAAAGATGATCCAGCTGAATTCCGTTGGCTTCAAAGTCACGGCATATTTCCGGAAGTTTCCGTCCCCAGAGAATCTTTTGTCCCGTCCAGGGCTCGAGAAATGAGAGACCGAAGCCCTCGGTAATGCTGGTTGTAATCAGAAATTTGGAAGCGTAAACGAGTTCTGAAAATTTATGGGTTAAACCGGCATCAAACGCGACGTTAAGGTTTTTTTCCTGAACAAAGGCCTTCCAGCCCGCGTAGCTTTTAATGTCATCCGGGCTGTTGGGCGGGAGCGTAATTACCAAGGTTTCATTATTTTTGAAAAACAAAGAGAGCAAAATGGCTTCACCGATATTTTTTCTGCGGATAGCGCGGACAGGATACAGCACTTGCTCTTGGACAGAGGTCTCGGATGAATTGAACTTAAACGGCTTGATAGTGTTGAAAATTTTATGCAGACCTTCTTTTTTTAAACCGGCTTTCAGCAGGATGTCGTAATCGCGGGAATTAATAACTCCATAATGGCAGTCAGCCACATATTCATCGCCGGAAAAATATGCCTGCGGCCGCCCGTCTTCCGCAAAGTCGTGGATCTGTAAAAATAATTTTATGCCCCTGTGCTGCAGTTCTTTGAGAATTTTTAAGAATTTTTTGTTTTTTGCCAGAATGGGATTGTGAACATGCACAAGATCGCAGCCGCTCTTGAATTTTAAGTTGATTGCTTTGATAATAGAAGCGGCCACATCCTTAGGATCCAATGGCTTTTGGTCCGGCCGGTCGTAGCCGAGCTCCGGGATCCGGATAGTATCACAGGGAAGCGGCGTTTCCGGAGCAGCGCCCGTCAATACAAGCATCTCGCATGTGTCAATAAGCGCTTCAACCTGTTGCTTTATAACTGTTGTGACGCCCCCGGTTTTGAGATGATAATGGATAAAGGCTATTTTCATTTGATACGCATCCCTACCTTGGACAATCAGAACCAAAAAGAAAATCATTTATCACGAAATCACGAAAATACGAAAATACGAAATGAATTCGACTTTATTGGATTCATCAAGTATAGGATAAGTCTAAAAGTGTGTCAAAAAATAAATATTGTTTGTGAAATATTCAGGTTAAGGAGGTTAAGCCTAATGGAGAAAAAAGATCTGCCGGTGATCCCCTTCGACCGGGGCGACGACCTTCATAATCTGGAAATAGCCGATTCAGCCGACCTGGTCCTCTTTATGGCCGGAAACCAGTTCATGGCGATGCAAGAGATTATTACCGGATTTCAAAAAGAATACCCGGATATTAATAAGATTTATTATGAAACCCTTCCTCCGGGTCTTGAACTCAAACAGATCTTGGCGGGCGGCGCACAATTCAGAGATATAATATTAGACATTTATCCGGATATCTATACGTCGGT
>JAQYVG010000093.1 GCA_030145595.1 Desulfobacterales bacterium
GTTTTGCAGAGTAGTAGACGGTGATCGTACTCGTCCTTGAAGTTTCCATCTGCTGCTGCTCTTACTCCGAGTAATTTGGTTCCTTTATTTGGTTCTTGTCGCTTAATGTTTACTTCCCGTCCATTGCTATTTGGTATTGTTACTTTGCACGTTCCTTCGGTCATCTCCGTCGTTTGTAGTGTCGGTAGTCCTGGGGTTCTGTTTCTCCCGTGGAAAGCTTTATCAAAATTGTATATCGTTAGTGTAAGAGCACATTTTGATAGTTCTAAAGCACCTCCTGTTATATTCAATAGTGTTTGCCATATTTGTAGTCCTTTGCTGCACCGGTTTAGTGCTTCTGTTGTTGTCATTTCTGGTGGGAACGAGAAAAACATCTTGTTATCGTCAACAAAGCTCAGCAGGTGCTGTTCGAATTTTATGCTTCCTGTCGGGTTGCTTATTGTACATCCTGGCATCAATTGTTTATATGCTGTATGCATTGCTTCAGTAAAACCGTGCCATACCGGCATCGAACGCCGCTCAGCGGAAAAATAGCCATTTATGGATGGAAACTATTTGACAATGCGCAGCACATTGGTCTGCTGCAGTCTGATCCATAACGTTTTGATGATCACCAGGGCGGCGTTATATCCGTCAAGATCATGTTTTCCGGAAAGCGAGCGGCACGATTGCATTAATTCCTTGTTTTCAAGCCACAACATAAATTCGTTGCGCATGTATTCTTCCAGAGAGTGATAGAGATTCTGCAAATTTTCTTCCGGAATATTCGCGATCATGGTTTTTTCTCTCAATGAGAGTTGCGCCAGCAGCTTGTCAACGGCCTGGTCTACGGTCCGCGGCAGATTGTCGTTTTTCATGCCTGCAAAGCTCCCGGCAACAAAGTCGGTGGAGTCCGGCCCGGAGCTGCCGACAATATCCAGGTAGAAAGCGGTCTCTAAGATATCCGCCGCGGCCTTGTATATCTTTTTGTTCTTGCTTGCCCTGGGTCCGGCAACGTTCAGAACTCCAATGTTATGTTCCTTGATCCAGGACCTTATTTCTTGGGCGGCATGAAAAGCAATGGATTTATTCAGATCCACATTAAGCCAGGGACGGTTGTGTTGAATAGCCATCTCCCGCGTAAACTCTGATCCGCCTGTGAGTGTGCCGTAAGATATGATCAAGGTGCCGTCTGAGTCGATCACATTCTGTTCGGTGCGTTTATTATAATTGGTGCTGTCCATTTCCTGAAGTTGATATTTGTCCTCCAGCGGACCGTTTTCCGTCAATCTTCCCTTAGGTATCCAGCCGCCATGCGGAATTCCAAGCTTTATCGCAACATCGAGGGCAGCCTGGTCAGCACCGGTTTGACCGCCTGAAATTATTTTATTAACCATAATATTTCTTTCCAAAAACAGTTTGTGCAGTTCAGGTATTATTCGGAACCGACAACCCTCCCAAAGGCAACTCTCCGTGAGACTTAAATGGGATAACTGCCGGCACAGCTCCTTTACCAAGACGGAGCTTCCCCGTAATGCTATATTTGAGTTTGACTGTATTGGATAAACCTTTTAACCCCATGACTATGTCCAAAATCGAGGAATACATCGTCATGGTGATCAAAGTGGTTTCATAGGAAGGGATTTTTGTTTTCGCCTTGGAGACGCCCGTGGCAAAATGCTTGCCGTTGAGTTCAAGATCGCACTCGATCCCTTTAACTTCAAGCGCAACTTCATTGGTATTAAATACACGGATTTCGATCTGGAAAACCGTCTCTAAAACCTTTGTTTCCTGAACTTTAATATTGGCAAGCGTAATTCGGGGAGGCTCCAGCCGTTTACCAAATCCCGCACACCCGGATAAAACGAACAGCAATAGAGATAAACCACCAAGCAGGCTTGGGTATTGCCGGAATGAAATCACTCTGTTACAAACCTTTTATAATCTGATCTCGTAAAAAGCCACAAATTCAACTATAGATGGCTAAGTGCTCTAATTCGTATATTCGATAACGTATTTTTATCAGGACAACTATCCCGTACAAGCTGAAGTCAAAAAGTTGGGTTCAAAGGTTTAACGTTCAAAGGTTCAGGGTTCAAAGGTTCAAGGTTCAGTTTAAATCTGAACCGTGCCCAATAATAATGTAACCCGATTCGGCTGTCTTCGACCCTGAGCTCAGACCGAAGGGAGCTCGTCGCAGGCTGAACGGGGAACTGTGAACCCGTGAACGCCTACTAAAGGTCTACGGTCATTTATATAAGGTAAATAACGAGGTCTGACTTTAACGCAAAAGCAGTATAGATTAATGGTGATTTTGTGTCAATGGAAAGGAGATGCAAAATATTTGGGAATCATTTCTTATCCAGAATCTCCCTTAATTTTTGGGATAGACTTTTAATATTGAAAGGTTTTTGAATAAAGCCATTGCAACCTCGCTCCAATATTTCCGTGGCCAGGCCATCGATGCTGTAGCCGCTTGAAAGCAGAACCTTAATGTTCGGATTGATCTCTTTGAGTTGGTCAAAGGTTTTGCTGCCTGCCATATTCGGCATAATCATATCTAGGATAATAAGATCTATCTCTTGTTGATAGGCTTTATAAATTTCAAGCGCCTCTTTTCCTTCTCTGGCAACCAGTACATTGTACCCCATCTTTGCCAGCAGAGATTTGCTGACATCAATAATCATCTGTTCGTCATCAACAATAAGAACGGTCTCCGTACCTTCTAAAATATCATCAGACGGCCTTTTTTCTTCTATGACTTCTTTTTCCGAAATCGGCAGAAATATATTGAAGGTTGTGCCGAGCCCCTTTTCACTGTAAACGCTTATAAAGCCGTCATGATTGTTGATAATTCCATACACGGAAGCCAACCCTAAGCCGGTGCCTCTGCCCATTTCTTTGGTGGTAAAAAAGGGTTCAAATATTTTTGCTTGCGTGGCTTTATCCATCCCGATGCCGGTATCGGTAATCGCAATTCTGACATATCGGCCGGGATCTTTTTGATAGGCCTCAACATATTGTTCGTCTAGTATCATATTCTCTGTTTCGAGATACAGGTCACCGCTTCCGGGCATTGAATGCCAGGCATTGACGTAGAGGTTCAATAAAACCTGGTCGATCTGTCCCCGGTCAATCTCGACGGGCCAGATGTTATCTTGAGATTTAGAATGAATCGTAATCTCTTTTTTGGTGCGGCCGAACATTTCAGAGCTGTTTTTAACCAGTTCGTTCAGGTTGGACGGCTTGACTTCGTATTTACCGCCCATGGCAAAACCCAAAAGCTGCTTGGTAAGATCGGTGGCACTTACAACATATTCCTCTATACTTTGCAGATGTTCGAGGTGGCGGTGGGAAAAATTATCATCTATCATCATCAAAGAGGTGCGTCCCTGGATACCCATGAGCAGGTTGTTGAAGTCATGGGCAACCCCGCCTGCAAGCGTGCCCAAAGACTCCATGCGTTCGACCTGCTGCATCTGCGCTGCCAGCCTCTTTTTTTCCCTTTCAGCTAACTTGCGCTCGGTGATATCGCGGGCAATACCTCGAAAGCCTGTTGGCTGTCCGTCCGGGCCCTTCATCAGAGATACCATCGTTCCAACAAAGCACTCGGAACCGTCTTTTCTGATGAGCTTCCAGTCGAGTACTCTTGTAGATATTCCTGTATGGTAAACGTTGTTACAGGTTTTAAATACTTTCTTGGCGTTTTCTTTGTCCATGTATTTGCGATTATTCATGCCCGTTAATTCATCCTTAGGGTACCTGAGCATTCTGCACAAGGCATCATTGAAGAAAGTGAAGTTCCCGGCAATATCGACTTCCCAGTAGCCGTCTTCGATATTTTCAAGGATGGAACGGTACTTCTCTTCGCTTTCCTTGAGGGCCTCTGCGATCTGTATCCGTTCGACGATTTCGGCTTCAAGCTGCCGGTTGGATTCTTTAAGTTCGGCGGTACGCGCTTCCACCAGATCTTCAAGGTGATGGCGGTATTTTCTAAGCTCTTCTTTTACGCGGTGGCGCATCAGCGCCTCTACCACGGCAACGGATAAGGTTTCCACGGCATGCTGGTCATGCCGGGTATAGCCGCCTTTTTTGTTACCCAAAGCAATCAGGCCGATGGTTTTGCCGCTGTGTTTCAAAGGAACTCCCAGAAAAGAAGTTATGGGGGGGTGGCCCGGGGGAGGACTTACGCGGTCGGGGTGGGAAGCGGGATCGTTGGCGATCAGGGATTTTTCGTCTTGAAGTACCCGGCCCCAGATTCCGCGCATTTTCATGTCTTTCATTAATAGTGGAGCTTGGGACTCCGGCACCCGGCAGGCTTCCCATCCCGGATCACTCAAAGCAATGCAGTTATAGCGACCTTCCGGGGTTATCTCGCCTATAAAGCCGAACTTGCTGGCGGTCAACTCCTCGACGGTCGCAAGGCATATGATCGCCAGATCTTCTTCTGTGTCACACGGCAAAGCTTTTCTGAACACTTTGTTGATGGCATCCAGAATGGCACTCTGCCGATGGATCTTCGCTTCTGCTTTGGAGATAAAAGCATAAAAGAAAGAGGCAATAACCATGCTCAAAAGAATCAGCATCAGGGAGGCGGCTATCATGCGGTTTTTCAACATAATTGCGGGTTGCAATACTTCGGCAATGTCGTGCCCCACCAGAAGAATCCACCCCAGTCCGGCGAATTCTCGATAACCGTTCGAATGTGTATAAGAATACAGCCGCTTTATGCCGCCTTCCACGGCAATAAAGGAGCCGCTTGCTCCTTTTATATTTTTGAAATATTCTTGTCCTGATACGTCTTCGAGAATTTTGAAAGCTTTGGTGGCATAAATCAGTTTTCCATCTTTTGTCGTTAATTTGATTTCTGTTGTTTTATATTTTTTGGATGCAATTTCTGCAGTTCTGACAATACCCTTTACGGCCAGGATAGCTTTAATTGTCCCAATAAAGTCGCCATTTTCGTCATCAATCCTGACGCCGATACTGACAGCATAGATTCCGGCACTTACATCATAGGCTATATCGGACACATAAAGCCCTGTATCGCGTGCAATCAGCCACCAGGTTTCATCATCTTGCCTGTAATCAGACGTTTTCCCGGTTTGCGCAACGTTTGCTCCGTACTTGTTGGTTACAATAAACTCCCCAAAAAGCTTAAATCCATACTTTTTGTTATAGAAATAGACAAATTCATTTCTCAGAGCATTCGAAAGTTCGTTATCGATCAAGGCTTGCATAAAGGGCGTAATTTGATCCTTGGGAGCCTGTCTCCATTCTCTTTCCTTTTGATCGACATAAGCTTGAATGTTGTCCAGGTTTTCAAATTCTCTGTTTGAATGCCGTATGGTTTTTTGCACCAATACGTCCTTGAGGTGCGATTGCAGAGCTTCAATTTTGATATAAATATCATGGTTTATACGCTCGAGCATCTCTTCGGCCATTAATATAGAATGCGTGCCGACAGCCTGCTGCAGGGAACGCTGGCTGACTTCCGTTAAATACACGGCCAGCAAAACCATCAGCAGTACAACGACGATAAAGCCGGCAAGCAGTTTTTTGCCCATTGTTGCTCTCATCTTTTTATCTTTCAGCCGGCTTAGCTCGGGCTTTCAGCCGTCGTAGCTAAGGTACTATGGCGAGGTCGGCACTATGGCGAAGTCGGCTGGCTTAATTGTGCTTTGGCAGCAAATTTTATTTCACCACGAAGTACGCGAAGATACACGCAGATTATTTATTTATGCCTGAACCGGATGCTTCATACCCGGTTGCAAACTAAGCGCGTAAAGCACAGGCGTGCCGATGATCATCTTTCGTGTTTTCGTGATGAATTTGATTTTTTCGAATGCCTTAAAGATAGAATACCAAGAAATGATTTGAAGGTAAAGCATTGAGTGTAAATTGGAGTGATTGCTATATGTTACGACCACACTAAAGCCACAGAAAACGCAAAGTTTAGAATTAGCCGCAGACATACGCAGACAACACTGACCTATACAACATTAAGGTGTGAAGGTATTCTACGCTCTACTTTACTGAAATGACCCGGCCGTCTGCTATTGCTTGAAGATCCGTTGGGGTAAGTTTGAACATGGAGTTGGGGGTTCCGGCCGCCGCCCAGATTTCATCGTATTGTAAAAGATCTTCATCAATGAACGTTTCTGATTTTTGAGCGTGCCCCAAAGGCGGAACGCCGCCAATGGCAAAGCCGGTAATTTCAAGCACAAAATCAGCGTGGGCCATCTTGATTGGTTCGTCCAGAATCTCACGGAGCTTTTTGGTGTTGACGCGGTTGGCGCCGCTGGCAACAACCAGAATGGGCTTTTTGGACCGCTTGCCTTTGAAAAGCAGCGATTTAACTATCTGGCCCACATCGCAGCTTAAAGCCTGCGCGGCGTCCTGGGCGCTGCGGGTAGTCTCTTGCATTTCAATCACCTCACAGGCCAGACCAAAGCCCTTGAGGGCAGCCTGCACCTTTTTTACACTTGAACTCAACGCATTCGCCATATTTGTTCCTCCAATTTCCGAACAGGCCGGAATATGTATCACCGCCCACTCGCTACGCTCTTTAGAGCCGCAGAGAACGCAAAGAAAAGACAATAAAATAAATAACCTCTGCGTTCTTTGCGCCTCTGCGGTGAACAATTTATTTTTCTTCGAACCAATTCTTGTCCAGATTCTTCCTGACCTTGTCGGCCTCAAAGACGCGGCCGTTCATGACAATGTAAACACCGGGTTTGGCAATCTGCACGGCGGTCACGGCACAGCCGATGTTAAAGGCGGCATCGCTGGATTTAAACCGGGCCGGCTCCATGGATCCGGTAAGGACCATGACTTTATCGGGTATGGACTTTAGTTTCAAAGCGGTTTCAATCATGGTGTCGGTGCCGTGGGTAATCACAATATAAAGATCCTTGTCAGCCTTGACGGTGTCGTAAACCTTTTGACGATCGTCGTCAGTCATATCCAGGCTGTCTTTGTACAAAATGGACGATATCTCAAATTCGAGGTTCACGTGCGCTTCGTTCAGTACCTCTCCGATCCGCGGTTCGCCCACCTCGTAGTTGCTTTTTTTGTCAAAATAGATTTTATCGATGGTCCCGCCCACCGTATAGATTTTTATCTTCATTTTAGATCTATTATCCCAGCCTGATTTATCTTGTAGGAAAAATCAGGCAAAAATTCAGCTTGTATGCATATTACTCTGGCACAAGCGTATATGCAAGGGGCAATGTAGTCGTTGATTTTGGACAAAAAGGGCCATTTATGGATGGACATTAATTAACACTTTACAAATCTTACACGGCAGATTTATAAGAAAGATAGATCAATGGTTCGTTTTAGTTGCCCCCATGGCTTAAGCTGGGCAGGTCTAATCATTCTGTTTGTGGTGCAACAGACACGAAACGTCAATGTCGCTTCCGGGAAACACATCTTTTAGCAATTACACGTGTAAACGCATATATGATTCTTTGAACTGCATAGCGTTCGCATTCCCCGCAGCTCTGTTGCGTTTCTTTCGCTATATCTTTGATTCTAGGGATACCGCCACGGGCAGCCGGCTGGCCCAGGTTGACAATGACAACGGAGCCTGGGGCTGCAAGACCATGTGGTGGTGTACTGATGTTTGTCCAAAAGGAATCCCGGTAACAAAGTGCCTGGGACAGATTAAGCGACTGATAAAGGAAAAAGAAAAAGGTTAAGATTAGAAGAGATGCGCTCGCTGTTGCAGTTCGGTTTCGTGTGATTATATTATTAAATACTGCTGATTTTTCGGATCTAATGACAAGGAGAAAAAAATGTACGAACTCAAGCCGCTACTCAAAACGGCTGTTCCAGCTGCCCTTGAGAAAGCAAAACATTACCGCCTTTTAAATGAGGCCGTGGAAGCCGAAAGTATCTGTCTTGATATCATTGAAATCGAACCGGACAACCAAAATGCCCTAAACATGAAATTTTTAAAAAGAGGAAAATACTATGGCTAAAGCAATAATAATGCATGAAACCGGTGGGCCCGAAGTTTTACATTTGGCCGATTATGATCCAGGCCGGCCAGGACCAGGTGAAGTCCTGCTTCGCCAAGAGGCCGTTGGGCTCAACTTTATTGATGTTTATCACCGCACCGGGCTCTATCCCCTTCCCTCTCTTCCGGCAACACCCGGATTGGAAGGCGCGGGGATTGTTGAAGCCGTTGGAGAAGGTGTAACCGAAGTTGCGGTAAGAGACCGTGTAGCGTATGCCGGGCTGCCGCCCGGCGCTTATTCCGAAATTAGAATCATGCCGGCTGACCGCCTGGTAAAACTTCCCGAATTCATTTCAACCCGACAGGCTGCATCCATGATGCTTCAAGGAATGACCGCACGATATCTCTTAAAAGGCTGCTATGGAGTAAAAGCCGGCGATAAAATACTCATCCATGCCGCCGCCGGTGGCGTTGGTTTGATTGTCTGCCAGTGGGCCAAACATCTTGGTGCTATTGTAATCGGAACGGTGGGGTCACCTCAAAAGGCTGAACTTGCACGGGACAATGGCTGTGATCACCCCATCCTCTACCAAGATGAGGATTTTGTTGCACGGGTAAAAGAGATTACGCGAGCAAGGGGGGTTGACGTCGTATATGATTCCGTGGGCCAGTCTACCTTCATGCAATCCCTGGACTGTTTGCGACCAATGGGCATGATGGTCAGTTTTGGTCAGTCCTCCGGCTCGATTCCACCGCTGGATACCGGCGTTCTGGCAGCTAAGGGCTCTTTGTTTCTTACGCGGCCGAGCCTTATGGCCTATACCGCCAAACGGGAGGATTTGCTCGCCCACGTCCATGATTTGTTTGAGGTCGTGGAAAAAGGTGCAGTGAAGATTGAGGTCCGCCAAACCTACTCATTGGCCGAAGCGGCCCAGGCCCACAGAGATCTTGAGGGTCGCAAGACTACCGGATCCACCCTTTTAATTCCCGGTCAATAATTTACGAACGCTTTATGGAAACAATAGGAATAATTAATTCAATCGTTGTCAGCAGAGGGTATCGATGCTATTCCCCTTAAAGTGTTTTACTGACAACGGTTGCAACGGTTGATTACTCATTATATGCGGACGGATCAAGAGAGGAACCGGCCGGAAAGGTACGGGTGCCGAGTTCCCGGTCCAGCATCAAAAGGGCCGATTTGTCCTCACCGATCATTTCCAGTTCAGCAGAAATTTTGCTTGAAGTGGCTTCTTCTTCGACCTGCTCATCTAAAAACCATGATAGGATCGGTTCAGACGCATACTCTTTTTCTTCCCGGGCAATGGTGATTAATTCATCTATTTTGCCACTGATAAATTGTTCATGATTATAGGCATCCTGAAACGCCTCGGCCGGTGATGCCCATTCGATCTTCAATTGAGCGAGGTCTTGCAGTATTACCTTTCCGCCGCGGTCCAGAATGTGGTCAAAAAACTTCATGGCGTGATTCATCTCTTCATGAGCCTGACAGCGCATCCAGTGCGCCATTCCGTCCAGGCTCATATCATGGAAATACGCCGCCATGGATAAGTATATATAGTACGATTCAAGTTCGTTTTTAACCTGGTCATTCATAGCCTTGAGCAGTCTTTCAGCGATCATGGGAAACCTCCTTTGCTTAATCTTAAAGTGCATGTTCTGATACATAAAATTGAATAAACCATAATGATCATTAAACGCTAAATTGTCAATCCAACTCGAGAAAGGTGAATTCACCTTTTTAATGCCCGTTCATTCGACATTAAAATTAAACTTGAATTGTATATGACACTAATATACAATGGTGTATTATGATAAATGAATTCGAGCAATTTACCGGATTTCAATGGGATGAGGGTAACATCGATAAGAATCTACTCAAACACCGCATCCAGAACTGGGAATGCGAGCAAATTTTCTTTAATGAGCCATTGATTATTTTAGATGATCCAAAACATTCAGTTTCGGAAAAAAGATGGGCAGCTTTTGGCCTGACGGATGCCGGCCGGTTTCTTGCCGTCATCTTTACAAAACGAAGAAAATTACTCAGGGTTATATCTGCAAGAGATATGAACCGGAAGGAAAGGAAGTTTTATGAAAAGAACGGATAGACGAATTCCGAGGTTCAAAAACGAAGATGAAGAGCGGGAGTTTTGGGCGACTCATTCTCCCCTTGATTATTTTGATTCCAAAAAGTTAAAGAGAGCTTCATTTTCAAAACTAAAACCATCCCTCAAATCAATCTCGATTCGCTTACCTGAGGATATGTTAGCGGAACTCAAGATACTCGCAAACAAAAAAGATGTTCCCTATCAGAGCCTAGCAAAAATCTACCTGGCAAGGCAAATAGCTTTAGAACGAGGTTTTTTAAATAGCTCTCAATAAGGAAAAGCTGATTGTTAAGCTATGTCCAACCATTGCTAACGCCGACTGTGGTTTCGCCAGCGCTCAACCCCAGCCGGGTTTGTGGGATATGTTTTGATAAAAAAACTGTTATTAACCAGGAGGAATAGCCCATGTCAGAATTTAAGAATGTAACGGTAACTAAAAAAGCAAACGTTTACTTTGATGGCAAGGTCACCAGCCGCTCTGTGCTTTTTTCGGATGGATCGAAAAAAACTCTTGGCATTATGCTTCCAGGGGAGTACGAATTCAATACCGCTGATAAGGAGATCATGGAAATTATTAGTGGTGATCTTGAAGTGTTAATAGCAGACGCACAAGGATGGAAAACGATTAAAGGCGGAGAGGCATTTGAAGTGCCTGCCCAATCTAAATTCAGCCTGAAAGTTAAAAGTCTTGCTGACTACTGCTGTTCTTTTATAAAATAACAAATGGGATACGTACAAATGCATCGGCAGCAACTGGGCTTTTTTCCTACCCCCATCGTTAAACTTCCCCGCCTATCCAAGAAGCTGGGTGGTCCCCGCATCCTGATGAAGCGTGACGATCAAACCGGCCTTGCTCTGGGAGGAAATAAGGTTCGGAAGCTGGAGTATCTAGTTGGCGAGGCGCTCGCCGGCGGGTACGATACCCTGATAACGGGCGGGGCGGAGCAATCTAACCATTGCCGGCAGACGGCAGCAGCTGCCGCAGCATGCGGGTTGCCCTGTCACCTGGTTTTAGGTGGTGAATCACCGGATGTTCCCAATGGCAACCTTCTTCTCAATGGACTGTTTGGTGCAAAGATTCATTGGACCGGAGAGCTTCGGAAAGGCGAGAAGATCCCCGAGATAGCAGACCAAATCCGCGAATCTGGCAGCAAACCGTACATAGTTCCTTATGGCGGGTCGAATTCAACGGGGGCAGTCGGCTTTGTTGAAGCCGTTCGAGAACTGGTGTCCCAATTGGCGGAACTGGAGGAGACGGTAACGCAAATAGTGTTTGCCTCAAGTTCTGGCGGCACTCAAGCGGGTCTTATCGTGGGCCGGAGCATTTTTGACCAGCACTTTCAGCTTATCGGCATTGGGATCGACAAAGATGAAGCTGGTGATAGACCTTTCGATGAATTGGTGTTGAGTCTTGCGAATTCGACGGCCCAACGACTGGAAGCAGGGCTGACCTTTACGCATTCCGATATCATAATTCGGAATGAATATTTTGGTGATGGATACGGAGTCGTTGGTGAACTTGAGCGGAGAGCAATACAGGTGACAGCCGAGACAGAGGGAATTCTTGTTGATCCCGTTTACACGGGAAGAGCGATGGGGGCGCTTATTGACATGGTAGAGCGACGCGAGTTTTCTCAGGATGATACGGTTTTGTTTTGGCATACGGGAGGAACCCCCGCACTGTTTCCGTATGCTGGGGAAATCGCCAACCTAAAACCCAAGCCGGCAAAGCCGGCCTCCGGCTCGTAGAGCCTACGCCTCGGAGAGAACCAGATTGACTATTGATGATTGACGGAGCGGAGCGGAGATCCCGATTTTTCGGGGATGATTGATGATTTGTGGAATCGCTCGCGCAGCGCAGGCGCTTGCGCCGCGTGTCGCTCTGTCATTTTTATTTGTCTGTCGCATA
>JAQYVG010000094.1 GCA_030145595.1 Desulfobacterales bacterium
CCTTAACCCTGAACGATATGGGCCGCTGTGAAGAGGCGGTTGAAATTTTAGATCAAATACTGGCAGAGCAAGGCGACAATGCGCATGCCATGGCGGCCAAGGGCCATGCCCTGCTGGGTCTGAAAAAATACGAAGAAAGCCTGCCGTACTTTGATGATGCCCTGGCCCTAAACCCGGATATCGAGGAAGCTCAAGTGTTCAAAGGCATGGCCCTGACCTTTTTGGACAGACACGACGAAGCCATGGAAATCGAAGCTTATAAGACAGCGTTTGCCGAAAGATTCAAGGATGAAATTGACAAACGTCAGCAAGAAAAAGAGCCGGAATAGAAGTGATTGGCAAAATAATTTAGGACAAAATAATTATTTCTCAACTTAACACCCCGACTTCCAACATGAAGATAACCGCTGGGGAGAAAAATAAAATGGAAAGAGATGAGATTATCTTGTTTTTGCGTCAGTTCAAGGAATCAGCCAGTCACAAATACAGCATTAGAAAAATCGGTTTTTTTGGTTCCGCAGCAAGAGGCAGTATGGATAAAGAGAGCGACGTTGATATTGTAGTGGACCTGGAAGATCCTAACCTTTTCAACTTAATTGGTATCAAGCTGGAATTGGAGGAGCAACTGCACCTACCGGTCGATATAGTCAGATATCATCAAAAGATGAATGAATTTCTCAAGAAAAGAATTGATAAAGACGCGGTCTATGTATGACAAGGAACTGGCATTAGAGATTTTGTCCCAGATTTATCAGGCGGCGCAAACGATTTTGCAACGCTTTGGACCGATAAAATCGGCCAATGAGTTTACGAAGTCACCTGAAGGTATGGAAAAGCTAGACAGTATCTGCATGCAGTTGATCGTCATAGGCGAGAGCCTGAAAAATTTTGATAAAGTTACAGACAGATCGCTTTTACAAGTTTATCCGCAGGTTGACTGGAAGAGCGCCAAGGCCCTGAGGGATATCATCTCCCATCATTATTTTAAACTGGACGCAGAAGCAATATATGAGGTCTGTAGAAACAATATTGACGAACTGGCACGAACCATAGACCAAATGATTAAAGACTTGTCAAGAGTATAGACCTGACTCTTTTGACTTGTTAAATTAAGAAATAAAATATTTTATCTGTGTATATCTGTGAAAATCTGCGTCCTATATAATTGACAGTAATATAAGATTCGAAAAGCACGAAGGAGAAGATATAAATGAAGGGTGAGTTTTTGACACTGTTTGAGGCTGCAAAAGCTCTGGTAACCTACATTGATAAAGAGTCTGTTTTTGACAAAGCCGCTGCCGGTGGATGCAGTGGTATGGACTATCATCTATCGGACAAATTTTATGATTTAATTGTAGATAATAGGAAGGCAATAGTCGAGGTTGAAAACGGATTGAACGCTTCAGATACGGACAGCGAAAATGAGATGCCAACAAGGGAAGGTTGTTTAAGACTGTCTGAGTCTGTGAAAGCGCTGATAACCCACGTTGAAAAAGAGCGTGCTTTTGATAAAGTCAATGACATGGGATCTGTTGGTATCGAAACCTATCAATCGGACGCGTTTATCGAAATAATTCAAAAGGCTAATAAAGCCGTAGATGAAGTTGCAAACGGATTGTCGTAACGGTTAGCCCGTTTGCCGGTTTTCATTAATAAACGGGCCAACCGGCAAACGGGCTAACGGGCCAACCGTTTCAGTATATGAAAAAAACCATTTGAATAATATAGTATAGTATCTTAACGGTATTATGAAAACCAATGTTAGGGAGCACATATGGCCATAAATGAAATCAGTTACGAAGAGTATATGAAAAAGATCGACGAGCTTGAGAAACGCTATTTGTCCGATGAAAAAGGGTTTCCTCCGGGCGCCAAGGAAAAAGGATTGGAGATTTGCGCAAAATTCCGTCGCGAGGTGGCAGAGAAAGGTCCTGAAAACTTTGAATATGTTATTGACACGTTGTATGGGCTGCCGATGCACAAGCCAATAAAACCCGAAGAAAAAGAGGAATAATATCCATCCTCATATTCGAGCCACTATAAAAAGGTTCTTTCACAACAAATCATGAAAAAAGAAGACATTCAATATGTTGACTGTGCCCACTGTGGGGTCAGGGTGCGGAAAGAGGAAGCGGTTGACTACAAACATAACCTCCTTTACGCTGAGCACTACCACTGCCGGGAATGTGATCCTAAAGGTGTTTGGGATTGTGTGAGTCATCACGTGGATATGGACGTACATTGACCTATTCCACTTTGGGCCTATCAAAGGTTCTTTGTCCGACATCGACAATTTGGCATAAAATTAATATTTTATAAGGTCAACAAATCCGAATATCTAAATCCGAAACAATATCAAAATCCTAATTTTCAAAATTTAAACAAAAGCAGAATATTCGACAGTTTTTGTTTTGGTCATTGGTATTTTGGTCATTAGTATTTGTTTCGAGTTTCGATATTCGAATTTCGGATTTCATCTGCCCCTTTAAGACAGGACAATACAATCTTTACGAATACTCTTTATTTTTAACGAGTTACATGCGTTCGATCAATTCCGGTGGCGGATCGGTGTGGGGCTTTATCTTTTGCTTTACCTCATCTCTTAACGTGTTGATATCAATTTGTGTAATAGATCTGCCCGTATCTACAAACTCAATCTGCGCTGGGATGCTGCTTGCTGTCGAATGGCCTGAGAGAACGCCCCGTTCCCGACAGTGGATTTCCTGCTCGTGCCAGCCCCCATCACCGATGACAATGCTGTAGCAGAAACTGCCGTAGACGGTTTCCATTATTCTGGCTTCGGTAATCGGCCCATCGGTTATCAGGCAAACGCTCCCTTTTTCCATATCCTTTTCCTCAAACCGATCTTTTTCCAATAAAACCAGATCCTGGACGGCAACCTCTTTTTTGGACAGCGGCTTTCTGGTGCGCGGGGCAACAAAATCTAATACAATAAGGTGATTTTGCTCATCAGTGTGTGAAAAGTGCTTATAATTCAAGGCGCCGTGAGAATGAATCCATCCATTGATAATCAGTTCTTTTTGCAATGATTCCTGAAATTGAGCGATTCTTTCAGAACCCAAGGCGGTATAGTCTTGAAGGTTCAGATCATTTTGCGGCAATCCAATATCTATGATCAGTTCAGGGTGGTCTTCGTTCGCCAGCGTGAACCCATACCATTCAAAGCTTTCTTTGAAAGTCATCTTGACAAGTTCGCTGATTTTAAATGCCTTTTCCCTGGCATACTCTGCCAATAATATGTGTTGGGGCAGGCTTCCCAAGATTATTTCAAGCGGTTTGGGTCGTTTAAGCTGTGAAAGGTTTTTGAATCTCATCCCAATTTTTCCTTGACATAATGTTGATCCACTTCGAAGGTGCCGGTGTAAGTGCCGGGCAGGCAATACATGTCTTCTAAAAGCACACGGTGGAGTACGCTTACCAGGCCCCGGGCTCCGGTTCCTTCCTGTTCGGCGCGCTTAGCAACTTGAGTTAAGGCATCATCGGTGAATTCAAGGTCAATGCCCCAGGCTAAAAGATCGTTCCTAAACGCCAGCAAGGCGCTCCCCTCGCTTTTGGTCATGATGTCTTTTAAGTCCTGAGTGGTCAGTTGATCATATACCACTCTTACAGGGAAGCGTCCCACGAGTTGCCGTTCCATACCAAAGGAAACCAGATCATCTGCCATCAGAAAATGGCGCCAATTGCCTTCAAGACCCTGTCTGGCCATACGGTTTTTGACGATGCCGTCAAGATTTTCAAAAGCCCCTCCGGCAATGAACAGCACGTGCTTGGTCGACAGGGATATTCTTTCCTTGCCGATGTGCAGGGTGTTTTCGGATCCATCGACCATATGTAAAAGCCCTTTTTGCACACCGCGGCCGGACACGTCTTTATAAGCGATGGTTTCAGTTGCAATCTTGTCTATCTCATCAAAATAGACGATGCCCATCTGGGCTACATTCGGGTTGCCGCCGGCTGACAAAAGCAAGTCAACCAGTATATCAGTGGCATTCTGTCCAACGTAGCCGACTTCGCTAAACTTGGTCATGTCTTCATGCACAAAGGATACACCTACCAGGTTTGACGCTGTTTCGCCGGTGAACGTTTTGCCGCACCCGGTGGGCCCGATGATCATAATGTTGGCCTTGGGAGTTATAGTATTACGCAGGGCAATATCAATGTCCCCGCGGCTTGCAGCCATGCCTTTTTTAAGTGCCTGACCCAGCCTGCGGTAGTGAAAAGCAATGGCCGTACACATAATTTTTTTCCCCTGTTCCTGTCCGATTATGAAGCGGTCCATATCTGCTTTAAGATCAGCAGGAGTTTTGTCAAACTCGATAATCTCCTGAATCGCCGCATTTTCCTGATTTTCTCTTAGCTGGGTGATTTTTTCTTTTATACGCTGTTCTTTTAGCTTTGATATTCCGTCATCCATTGTTCCTGCTTTTCAATTTTTAGGTTTTTTTGAGCAAAAAAAAGTTTTAGTCGGATAAATCAGTGCCCTCAATCACTGAGCGGCCAAAGGCCTTGAGGAGCGTCGCTTTGTGACTTGAGGAGCGGACTGACGTCCTTTAGGGTAAAAATTGACCCTCAAGCGCAGCGCTCCTCGAACGTAGTGCTCTTCAAGCGCAGCGCTCATATTTCCCGGTTTGCTTTCGCGTACTCATGCAAAAACAGAGTTTCAAAATGATATCGCATCAATTTCTGATTAGTTAACGAAGGGTTAAGGCAATATAAAGGTCCGCACAAAAGGATCTCCGCGGGTGAATTTGCAAACTTAAGATATGCATTGTCAACTTTACCTATTATCGACATGGTTAGGGAATACTCATCTTTAGTTGCCAGGGAAAATAAAGAGTTTTCCATGGACGTTTTCAGCCTGACACGGGTAAATTTCAAATTGTCTCCGGACAGATCAACCTCAACGTTATCGAGAACGCTCAGAAAATTCTCTTTAAGGTCATACTCTCTTACAAGGCTGCAAATTTGATTAAAGACATCCCGCTTTAAGGGCTTCTTTTTCCGTTGTTGGGCACGTTCGTTTCTTATGTGTTGCAGAAAAGTCATTTTATCTTTTACTAACCCGGATATGCTGGAATTAAAAGAAATTATTTATCACGAAAACACGAAAATACGAAAACACGAAAAAAGATTATTAACATTTCGTATTTTCGTGCTTTCGTGATTGCTTTTATTCTTTTTGCAATATTGGCCTCAAATGCGGTAGTCTTCAAAGTCTATTGTAGGTATATACACCCATGTGCGCTCCAGGGTGTGATAACCGTTGCGACGTCGGGCATCGTAACCATAACGCAATGCCGTGAGGCCCTCTTCCAGGATCCGGATGGCATTTTCTGCTGTAAATTCATTGGGTGGTACGAAATGTTTCATACAGATTTCTTGCCCTGATTTGTGACGGAGCAAAAATGGGTGTTTGTACTTTTCCATGACAAAAGGCCTGTAAGGCGTATAAGTTGAAACCGCTACCCGGCAGTCCGGAAATAAATAGCCGCGCGCGGAATAATCTTTAAGGACGTACTCTCCGATGCGTTTATATACATAGTATTCTCCCTTATAGGCGATTTTTCTGGTAAAGCCGAATCCATCTATCTCCATGGAGCCCGTATCTGCTATATAAAGCAGTGTTGCAGCATGCTCCGGTTTTGCCTGCCTGAATTGCAGGCGTATTTGCAGCGCCTTTGTTAGACGATCATGCTCATGCGCTAAAATTTTTGCATGGACGGCTTCATGGAACCAGTCGCGCAGCTGGTGAGCTGAGAGCAGTCCATTTACGGGAGGCTTGAAAATCGGCTTTTGATTTTCCAGCCCCTTAAGGAGTGCCTTTAGATGTTCCACATTGCGAAATGTTTTTGCCTCTTTATAATATTTTGCGGGGATATCGATCGTTGCACCAACAAGGTCCAGGATTTCCTCATCCGTCAACTTATTGCGCTGCAACCCTCTGTTTTTCCTGATAAAATAAGGCATTACCTGGAAAAGAATTGTTTTAAGCGTATCATCTAATAAAATACCTTCGACTTCGCGTGTAAGCTGATATTTTCTTAAGAATTCTTTTCGGCGGCGCTTATAATCATAGGCGTTGATTACTTCGTAATTTTCTAAAACAGAGTGTATGCTGAGCGCTTTTACGAAATGTTTGTCCTGATGCGTAATAATTGTTTTTGATACCGGATGTCCGGGATTTTCCGTGGGTCTTCCCGGTCGCAACAAGGCTTGAACCTCTTTTTCTATTTCCGGATCGAGCAAAAGAGGCAGGTATATGAAGTCTGACTCCACTAAAAATTCCATATCAGAATTCAATAGTTGCCACATTAATCAATCCCTCTCGACGATCAACTCAAATATTCACAAACTATATTCAAAGCGGTTCCGTTTTTAGTTTTACGATCTTTGATTGATGAGCGCTGCGCTTGAGGAGCACTTCGTTTAAGGAGCGGCCTGTCGGCCTTTAGGGGTATTATAAAAGCTTTTTTCCTTCAAGCGAAGCGATCCTCAAGCGAAGCGCTCCTAAAGCGTAGCGCTCTGGCAGCACACAGGTGATTTTGGCCAATGACAAACATTCAAATTCAAAGCACCGATTCTTACCGTTTCAGGATGTTCGAGTGCTGCCGCCTTCTTGGGGTTTTATCGCGCGAATCGGCACATACAGGTATTTTTCTCCTGCTTCCGTTTGTTCAGATACTGCAAATTCCAATGCCGTACCTTCGACTTCTTGTCCCCGGCAGAGCAACTTTCCGCCTTCAAGCTGTCGGGCGACATCTTCAGCGATGAGCTGTTCCTCGATGGTCAAATTCTTTTTGCTCAGGGTTCGATTGCACAGTTTCCGCAGTGATTTGGCCTCGTAGCTGCCGGGTTCATATATGTCAATCAAACCTTCGGCGGCATGTCCCGGTAATATTTCAAGGACGAGCGGCAGCAACTTTTCGGCTTCATCGATTTGAAGATCTTTTTTGGTCTCAATGTCTGTCATTGTGTCGTTCTCCTCTTAAAGATGTAATCCATATTCAAATATTTATGTCGAAAGTGATACTGGATACTCGATGCTGGATACTGGATATAAGAGAATGATTTCAATATTTCAACCAGTATCCAGAAACCAGCATCATGTGCTAAGAACTGGAAATATGTGCTTTTACAAAAACGTGTTATAAATTTATTGTCTTGCATTAAAAAAGGACTAGAACTTTGTATTATTTGTTGAATCATAAAAAATATTTCCGGGTTTTTGGCCATCCAAGAGCATTCTATAGGAATCCACCATGAAACCGGCGGCAATCTGATTTGTCATGATGACGGAAGGGTCCGGCTGATAGATGCAGGCCGCTCTTTCCCGCTGATAGGTTTCAGGATTCCGCTTTTCGACAATATCATACAGGCCCAACAATTGGGCAGGAGTAGCGCCGTTTTTCATAGGATCAAATATTACGACCTGGCCTGCATCCGCACTGGTCCCGCCGCTTACCAGTATTTTGCCCTGCTCCTTGCATTTTTCACTTAAGACTATTCTGGATTCGAAATTGTCAACGCAGTCAAAAACTGCATCATAGGATGTAATGTCGGTCTCTTTATCGAAATACGCAATCTTGGCCTTATTGTCCATGTCAAAGAGACTGTTGAGTCTTTCAGATAGTATTTCAGCCTTGTTGTTTCCAATGGCGCCATAGAATAAAACCTGTCTGTTTAGATTTGTGATCTCGATGACGTCAGGGTCCATAAATGTAATGTTTTGAAATTTTGAATAAGCAAGTCCCAGCCCCACAAAAATGCCCAGGGCTCCGGAACCGACTACCAATATGTTCTGCTGATCATTTAGTGTGTTTAGTTGTTTTCTGGTATATGATATAAGACCATCTGAAACGTCTTGGCCCATTAATAGATTCTTGGTCTCTTCCAACACTATCCCGGTGATAATCGTATCCAGCACACCATCATCAAAATGTCCGTTGGGCAAATGAGAAGAAGAGATAATCTGTTCAAGCTCTTGCCATTCTCGTCCTTTAAGATAGCTAAACACTTTAAACCCTTGGCCACCATTTTTTTCATAGCAAAAACCTCGAATAATCGGTATGTTCTCTCGGAACCCTTTCTCCAACAACAACTTGTTTGCCAGTCCGTAATGGCTTAAATCCACAATGAGGCGGCACCCTTTGAACAACTCATCTATTACTGGATGCGTATAGAATCCTTCCAGGTGGGTCAGGGTGAATCGTGGGTTTAGTTTTTTGGCTGTTTCAACGAGTAGAGGGTCTAAAGACGGTGCCAGGACAACTATATGGTTAATGCCCAGGGCTGATGCCGACATTACGTAAAGTGACGCCAACAGGTCATCGTCACCAACGACACCTATTTTTGCATTGTCCAGTGCCTGCTGATTCCAGCCCTCAATGCGCAACTGTCTGTCCAGTCTGTTTTGCCGCATGAGTCCTTTAACAGTAAGGTTGGTGATATTTCTACCAACCATTTAATAATAATCACGAAAACACCCCGGTAAAACAGGCTATGCCTCGGGGCATGCGAAATAAGGAAAGCACGAAATTTATTTTTTTCATATTTTCGTGCTTTCGTGATAAAATATTTTTTTTAGGTTTATCCGCGTAAGGCGTTCTTTATTTTTTAAGATCACCCGTGGGGTGGTCCGAAAAGGGCTATTTCCAGCGGGTAGTCAGAAGCAAACCGGGGACCCATTTTCTCTATATCTTTCAGTCTTTTGTTGAGATATTTTACTTTTGCCACAAGATATTCATTGTCAGCGTCGGACCTGAGAGCCGTTTCAGTATCCCGCAACTGGACCCGCAGATCGAGGTATTCTTTCTCCAAACGCTTGACTTCTCCCCGCAAGATCTGAAACTCTTCCGTCTCCTTCGCATCATCATAAATCCACATGCTCATAGTACACCTCTATTTGCTGATATTTTACTATCTACCTGTTTTATATAATAAAGCCTATTTCAAAGCTTGATCCATTTTTTAAATGTTCGATTATCTAAACCGTTTAATATGGCATCATATGCAGCAGCAGTTACATTATATTTTTAAAAATAAGATTGCAAACTATATCAACTGGAAGTCAAAGTAGCAAGTATCTAAAAATTAAGTACAAGTGTTTATCCGGCTTCTTTTTTCTAATCCTTATTTCATTGACAAACAATCTACTGAATATATAAAGGTTAACTATCTATAATCTTTGTCAACTCCGGAAAGGGCACTAAGCGCTATGCCGCCAAACCAGAAACCGCTAGCTTTAGCTAATCCCAAGCGCTTTAAAACGATTCAAGACTTAACCAAAATGCGTCCGGACTGCGGCGCGGCAATTGACGACATCCTGATAATAGACAACGAATTTCTGCTTATTATCGATCTAACCCACATAGGAGATCTTTTGAATTCATACAACAGCCCTTCGGCATCTTATGTGAGAACCCACGGTGTAATTGTCGCCGGCCATAGCAGGAAGGTTGCCTGCCCTGTGTTATGGGGTGACCCTTTTTTATTGATTGTTTCGTCGAATCATTTAGATGAAAAAACAATTGGTTATACAGATATTGGGGGCGTTGTCGGGAACGTTTCCTGCCCTGGGGGCTCATTCCTTTTTCTGCCGGTTCAAAAGGATATACCAAAGCCCTTGAACAGCCTGATGGATGAGGCTTTAACAAAAGAGACAGGCGTGAAGATAAAACTTCCCAAGGGAACCTATAGAGTTTTTTATGAGCAATTTGAGGTGCCTGAGGGAATCAAAAAAGAAGACTATCAAAATATCGTTGTTCAGAGGCAGTAGGGGAATTTTACCTTCAATCTTTATCCAGCACCCCTCTGATTTCTTTCAGCATCTGGTGCAAATCATAAGGCTTGTTGATAAAACCGCTGGCTCCGCCCTCTACAGCTTCTTTTATGGTTCCATTGAAAGTGTAGCCGCTGGCAACAAGAACTTTTACGTTAGGATCTTTTTTTATGAGGCCTTCAAGGCATTTTCTGCCCCCCATTCCCGGCATGATCAGGTCCAATATGACCAGGTCAATCTGCTCACTACCTTCCCGGAACTGCTGCAGGGCACTCTCTCCATCCGCAGCTGTAAGCACTTTGTAGCCGAAGTTTACAAGGAGCTGCTTTCCAAAATCGAGGATAAACTCTTCATCGTCCACCAGCAAAATGGTTTCCCGGCCCCCTTGTAGAACACCTTCAGCTTCCTTGGTCTCCGGTGCAGTTGTTTTCTGTTTGATGCACGGCAAATACAACTTGAAAACAGTTCCCACGCCGGGCTCACTGTCACATGTGATGTGTCCTTTGTGGTTTTTAACGATACCGTAAATCATGGCAAGACCCAGGCCGGTTCCTTTACCAACTTCCTTAGAAGTAAAGAAAGGTTCAAAGATATGGTCCAAAATCTCTTTTTCAATACCGCTGCCGTTATCGGCAACACTTAAAAGCACATAATCCCCGGGCCTGATCCCCAAATGTGTCCTGCAGAAATTTGCATCTAAAAAAACGTTTTCCGTTTTAATGATTAATTTTCCCCCTTCGGACATGGCGTCTCTGGCGTTAACTGCCAGATTCATTAAGGATAGCTCAATCTGGACCGGGTCGGCATTGACCGTGTTGAGGTTGTTTGCAAGATCAAGTTCGATTTCAATCATCTTGGGGATTGTGTGTATCAGCAGGCTTTTGGTATTATTGACGGTATGGTTCAATATAATCGGTTGTTTTGTGCTTTCTACCTTGCGGCTGAAAGTCAGTAATTGCTGGGTGAGTTCGCTTCCTTTTTGGGCGGCACGCAGAATTGCTTGCAGAGCGTTGAGTTCGTCATCGTTTTCCTCTTTGCCGATTATAAGCAGCTCCGCATAACCCTGGACGGCCTGGAGCAGGTTGTTGAAATCATGGGCCACACCTCCGGCCAAGGTGCCGACAGCCTCCATCTTATGGGAATGGCGCAGCTGCAGTTCCAGCTGATGTTTATCGTCTTCGGCCTGCTTGCGTTCGGTTACATCCCGTACAATGCTTTGAAAGGCTGCTTTACCTTCCCAGGTGAAGGCTCTGCTGCGTATCTCCACCCACAATTCGGTACCGTCCGATCGCAGGGCCTTATATAAAAAAGATGGGAAGAAGGATTCCGAACGCAGCAACATTTTCATGCGCTGCTCGGCGGTTTTCCGATGGTCCGGGTGAATCATTTCAAGCGGATTTTTTCCAGCCAGATCTTCGGCGGGTTGACCGTACAGGTTGCAGAGCGCCTGGTTTACCCTAACGATACGGCCGTCTGCGATTACCGCGATCCCGTCAATGTTTTGCTCAAAGAGCCTCCGGTGGTCCTCTACTGACCTCATTAGCTTGTCGGCGGTCTGTCGGCCTTCATTTTCGGCCTTTTGCAGTTCAGCGACCTTTTGGCGCAGTTCAGTCAATTCACTGGTGAGTCGTGCTTTATCATTATTCGCATTTTCCATATGTTTTACCATTTTGCATTCATTAACACATTTTCCTTTAGAAAGGAATCCCGGTTTCTTTACGGTCGGATATAGAAACCATTGAACGATTTGACATTAAACATTACCTGGCTGTATATTTTACCCTTTCGAGATAATTTCAACAAAAATCAGGGTAAATGATGCGTATTCGTGTGGAATGTTATGCCGGATACCGCGGGGAGGAAACCCCCCGGCGCTTCTGGCTGGGAGCCAAAAAGATCGAGGTGCAGGATGTCCTGGATCGCTGGATGGATCCGGATCATCGCTATTTCAAAGTTTTAGGCCACGACAAGGCTGTTTATATCCTGCGCCATGATGCGATCTCATGGGATTGGGATCTGACGTTCTATCAACAGGCGGGTACTCCCAATGCTCCGGCTGCTTCATAATAAATTCATAACGGCTTGCAAATGAATACACTTCAAGCGGATGAGCAATGCTAGTTAGTGTCCGTCCATAAATGGTCTTTTTGCCCAATCTCTGCGTTATGCTCA
>JAQYVG010000095.1 GCA_030145595.1 Desulfobacterales bacterium
GTAAAAAAGAGTTTGTCGATGCCGTTTTTGAGAAACGCGCTTCCAGCCAAACGACCGGGGATATTCACATGGGAGAATATTCCATCCGGGAGTTTGGCCGCCTTAAAGCATTCTTCTAATTTGCGTCCCACCATTTGCGTTTCCGTCGCTACTTTCAGAACAACGGCATTGCCGGCCAGAAGTCCCATCACAACTTCTGAAAAGGGGATGGCAAATGGATAATTCCAGGGGGATATAACGCCGATAACGCCGTAAGGCACCCGGATGATTTTGGAAATCTTGTTGGCTAACATGATATTGCCCGGCACAACGTGCCGATCTTTGAGGAATTTTTGAGCACGCTTGGCATAATAGTCAACGCTCATGACTGCCGGCAAAACTTCCGTCGACAATGCATCCACACGGGTCTTGCCATTATCTTGGGCAATAACTTCCGCAATTTCCTCGGCATTTTGACTAATATAATCCCGCACCCGCAGCAAATGCTTTACCCGCTGTTTAACCGGAAGATTTGACCATGATTTTTGGGCAATGCGGGCAGTAGCCATGATCTGTTCGAGCTCGGCAACAGGTGTCAGAGGTGAATGTCCCAGAATTTCTCCGCTGGCAGGACTGCGGCAAACGGTTCGTTCGGACGATGGGGCTGTTTGATGAAGACTCATTAGATACTCCTGTCCATGATACTTCATAATGATAGAATTAAGTTAACAAATCATCAATAGTCTTTTTGTAAACCGTGGTCAAGGATTGAGGCCGGGCACCTTCCAAAAAACGAAGCCCAAAATATTTGCATAGATGAATTCCTTTACATTCCCTTGCTCATGTTTATACTTTAATTCATTAATGTCATAACAGACTGAAACTTATTAAAGTATATAAATACTTAAAAGTTTAATAGTAGGAGAAATTTCATAAAATTAATCAATCTGTTATAAATCTTAATCTTCTGTTGACGTTCAAAACAGAAGAAAAAGGAGGTACAAAATGAGCAAACTAAGGTTTCTGTTTTCATTGACTGTAATTCCTGTCCTGGTGTTATCCCTTGCCGGGAATGCCCTGGCAAAAGGACCGGCGAAAATCATTCACGACGCCGAGTATTACATCCTCGAGGCACAGAACGGCAAGAAGTGGGCCGCCGAGGACAAGGAACTCGACAAGAAACTGGCCAAGCTTAAAAAGAAATACGGGCAGCCGCCGAACATCGTCTACATCCTATGGGACGACACCGCGTTCGGTGCCGCCGGCTTTCCCGGCCTTCAGAAGAATTTTGGCTACGAGACGCCTAAAATGAACAAAATGGCGGCCGAGGGGATCAACTTCACCCGCATGTACACCGAGCCGTCCTGTACGCCTACTCGTGCCGCTTTCTTAACCGGTCGCCATCCGGTGAGGCACGGCATGGGTGTGGTCGGCATGCCCCATGAGTTCTCGGGACTGCGCGCCGAAGAAGTGACCATCGCTGAAGTGCTCTCCAAGGCCGGTTATGCCACCGCCTTTTACGGCAAGGGGCATCTCGGGGACATCGAGGAGAGCTATTTGCACAACCAGGGCTTCGATGAGGCGCTTTTCACGCCCATGAACCAGATCACGTCTCTCTACAGTCCCCAGGGCAATGCGGTCAACGCCGTTCTCGGCCTCCACCCGGAGATCTACCCGCCGGATCCGTATCGGCTCGACAACCCGGGCCTGGTGCCTGCGGGCTGGGTTCAGATCATCGAGGGCAAGAAAGGCGAGCAGGGCAAAGAGTGGTGCGGGACCTCGAACGAGTGCTACGAAAAGGTGGATCGCGAATCCGAAAAACGCACCCTTGAGTTCATTCGCAAGAATGCCAAAGCGGGCAAGCCGTTTTTCGCAGCGTACTGGCCCAACTTCTTGAATTTCCTCAAACCGGATATGCCGAAGAAGACACATTCCGGTGGCAAGGTGGCCGAGGCTTTTGGCGCACTGGACGCCTTCGTAGGTCAGGTGATGGAGAAACTCAAGGAACTCGGCATTGCCGAGAACACCCTGTTTATCGCCATGGCTGACAACGGTCCCATGGTGCACAGTCCGCCGCCGGGATGGGGCATGCTTCCAATGATTTACCGAGGCGGTAAGGGCGATTTCACCGAAGGAGGTGTGCGGACACCGGCCTTTGCCTGGTGGCCGGGGGTCATCAAGGCGGGTCAGGTCGTCGGGGACATTATCCACGTGACCGACCTGTACACGACGTTCGCCCGACTGGGCGGCGCCACGAAATACATCCCCACCGACCGGGTCGTGGATGGCCTCGACCAGACGGCGTTGCTGCTTAAAGGCGACGCTCACAGCCGGCGCGACTACGTTTTCATCTACGCGGGCCATGAAATCGGCGCGACGGTCAAGGGACGTTACAAGAGACACTGGATAGGAGCAGGTGAGGTAGCTGCATCCGGAATGCCGGAAGCCTATTTCGATCTCTACCAGGATCCCCGCGAGGAAAACCCTCAGCTCGTACCGCTGATCCACACTCAGGGCCAGTTCAATCGCATGCTGGCCCGGCACGAACTGTTCAAGAAGAAGTACCCGGATATGCCGAACGGCCATGGAATCCCCTATACCGGCCTGTCAAATGCTCGTCCTGAGACCAAAGCGATCGCAGAGCGGGTCAAGCGCACCATGGAGAGCATGCCTTTCGACGTCAAGGAGTATTTGGAGTTCGACGCCCCGGGCAGCGATTCCGTCGGGGACTGGGGTCACTAAACACCCACTGACAAGCCCTCTCGCCATCAATGGCGGGAGGGTTTATAAACTGAAATTATAATTGTGAGGAGAGGTAAAAATGGAGGAGCAACTCTATAGGCGGACTGCCGTGCGCCGTATCATTCAGATATTTGGGCAGATATTTACGGTGGCGCTTACTCTTTTAATTCTCAGCAATCTAACCGAGGCTAACGCGCAAACCAAACCGGAAGTCAGGCTCGTCTTACAGATCACCATTGATGGACTGCGTGCCGACCTGCTCAACCGTTATAAAAATGGTTTTGGCAAGGGTGGCTTCCGATTCCTGATGGAGAAGGGCACCTATTATACAAATGCGCATTACCAGCATGCCAATACCGAGACCATCGTCGGGCACACCACGCTGGCCACGGGTACGTTTCCCTCGCAGCACGGCATGATCGGCAATGTCTGGTTTGACCGTGAGGCCGGTGAGCTTGCCTATAACATTGAAGATCCGGACAGCCCGATCATTCCGACCCGGAAAAACGAATCAAAGGGTGAGCAGGTCGATCCGGCCCAGAAAAAATCACGCACCCAGGGCCGGTCACCTGCCGCGATTCTTGCTCCGACTTTTGGCGACGGGCTTGCAGCTTATTATGGCGGGCGATCAAAGATATTCGGTGTATCCGGTAAAGACCGTGCCGCCGTCTCCATGGCCGGTCATGCGGGAAAGGCCTTCTGGTTTTCCACCAACACCGGGGATTTTGTCACCAGCACCTATTACTACGACACCTATCCGGACTGGGTCAGTCAATGGAATGCCCAACGGAAGGCCGCAAGGTATTCCGGTAAGTCGTGGTCCTTGCTAAACGATGCCTCTGCCTATCTTCTGGCCGCGCAGGATGATCGTCCCTATGAAGTTGATCTGAAGGGATACGGGCGTGTCTTTCCTCATCCTTTCGGGAAGGCAGACGATAAACTGTTCTACACCCGCATTCTCGTCAGCCCGGTCGGTGACCAGCTCACCCTCGATTTTTCCAAAACACTCATTAAACATGAACAGTTAGGCCAGGATGAGATCCCGGATTATCTGTCCATCAGCTTTTCCGGTGTGGATGCGGTCAACCATTTTTTCGGACCGTCCAGCCTGGAAAACGAAGATGTTGTCGTGCAGTTGGATCACAGCCTGGCGAATTTGTTCTCATTCATCGATAAAACCGTCGGACTTAAACATACGCTGATTGTGCTGGCCGCAGACCACGGCATGGCAGATATGCCCGAGTATATGACCGCATTGGGTTTCAAGGCCGGCCGTCTTGATCCGGACAAAATCGTAGCAGCAGCCAATAAGGTCGGGCAGAAGTTCGGTGTCGATGAAATTGTCCGATTTTTTTATCGGCCTTACCTCTACCTCAATGATGAAAAAATAGCAGATGCAAAACTCGATCGTACCAAGGTTGAGCATGCTATTGCCAACGCATTGACGGATGTCGATGGGATCGCGCTTGCGGTAGCGAGCAGCAGACTCTCAGCACAACAAACTAATCCATTGATAGAGCAGGTCCGGAACAATCACCACGTTTCCCGCTCCGGTGATATCTACATCATCCAGGAGCCCTACTGGTTTCTGTTTGACAAGGGACCTATCGCAGCCATGCACGGCTCACCGTGGCGCTATGACACCCATGTTCCGATTATCTTTGCCGGCCCGACCATAGATGTGAAAAGAGTCCACCGCCGGGTGCATCCGGTGGATGTGGCGCCTACAATCGCCGCCTTTCTGGGTATGACTCCGCCTGGTTCCGCACAGGGTTCACCATTGGAAGAAGTGCTAGAATAATATGTCCTGGCAATGGTTATACGGTGAAGTGATCGTAATTAGCCTTAGACTGATAAATTTCTAAAGTGTCTAAACCATGCTGGAACGCTAACGCTTAAACAATAACGCTTAATCGAGTTTTGACTCGATTAAGATAAAGGGGGAGAAAAAGATGAAATCCAAACAAAAAATTCTAATCTCGGTCATAATAACAGTGATCTTTATTTTCGGCATTGCATCCGCTTCAGCGAGGGAAGCGAACCCGGTCTCCAGACTCAACCTTTCCAAGGATCAAATCAATAAGCTTGCCACGGTAATTGAGGGATTCAGCGCCAAGGCGCTCGACATTGCATCCAAGATCGACAGTAAATTCCTGGAGCTTGAGCAGGAGTTGAATAAAAAAGACCGCTTCGATACCAAATCCAAAGCCAAAGCCGGTGCACGCAATGTCAACAAGCTGATAAAAAACATCAGCTCGCTTTACGGCGATTTACTGAAACTGCGAGTGGAATATCTGCTAAAAGCCAAAGATGTTTTCACCGAAGAGCAGAAAACCATGCTGATGGCTGCATTGCTGGATTTTGAGATGGACACGCCTGAAAATTTTTCCTACCATCTGGAGAAGGATCTGACGTCGCTGGGGCTTGAACTTACTAATGACCAGACCAAAAAGCTTCTTAAATACCGGGCGGACATGGAAATCAGGGAGATCAAGTTGAACCTGAAAGGGGATTACAAGCTTCTGGACCTGGAGAATGAAATTCTGGCAACACCCTGGGATTCACATAAGATAAACAAGATCATTATGGACATCGTCGACATCAGCACTAAGCTTCTCGACAACCAGGTGGCTCACATTCTCAAGGCTAAGGATGTACTCACTGTGGAGCAAAAAAAGGAATTGATGCACATGATGCTGGTGACGACAAATTAGTAAGACCGGAGCTACCAATATAGGCTTGGTATAATGGCTACTATAACCTAAACTGAGCGTTTCAAATTGCGCCAGATGAATATAAATTGCATAATTTTGAATCTTTACATTGCTTTAAGGCATTAAACCATATCGAGGCGGGAAAACGGTAACAATAACGAAAAAATTCTTAATGTTAAGTCCTTAAGATGAATCAAGAGAACTCCAGCACAGAAAACACAGCCCTTAATCCGGAAACATGGGTTGACCATTACGGGGATTATTTGTATTGCTTTGCCATATCCAGAGTTCGGGATCCTTCAGTCGCCGAGGACCTGGTCCAGGAAACCTTTTTAGCCGCACTTAATTCCATTAAAAGTTTTGCGAGTCGTTCCTCCCCAAAAACATGGCTTACGGGAATTCTCAAACACAAAATTGTAGATTATTTTCGCCGCAAGTCCAGGGAGCCCACCGGTGATGATGTTGAGACCGCTATGAAAGCCCTGGAGGCGCTTTTTGATGAAAAAGGTCGATGGAATATAAAGCCGGCGGAATGGACTGCCGATCCTGAGAAACTGTATGGACAAAAGGAATTTATGGATGTCTTAAACCGCTGTTTGTCGGAACTTTCTTCTCGGCTGGCCCATATTTTCATACTGCGTGAAATGGACGGATTAAAAACCGATGAAATCTGTAAGGTATTGAGCATCACTGCGACTAACTGCTGGGTAATGCTCTATCGAGCCCGCATGTATTTGAGACAATGCCTTGAAAGCAACTGGTTTAAACCAGATAGTTCATGAAATAAGCGGCGCCGCCGCCCGCCCGCCTCGCAAGCCTGCCCGCTTGCCAAGAGTTCGCGAGGCAGACGGGCGATAGCGTTGCGGGCAGGCGTTTTATAAAATCATGACAAGATTTTATTGAGGAATCTTGATGAACCATTGGATTTTTAATTGTAAAGCTGTGACCCGTATGGTATCCGAGTCAATGGATCGCAAACTGCCTTTTTATCAGAGGATGGGGATAAGGATGCACCTGTTGATGTGCAAATTATGTTCCCGATATCGAAGGCAATTATTGTTTTTGCGCGAAACAATCCGCCTGCAGGCGGCAAGCAGCGAAGATATAGAATCCGCTATTGTACTTCCGCCCGGGGCCCGCGAACGGATTAAACGTTCTATCCGAAATGCCTTAAATCTTAAATGAGTGTACATAAAGGGGGTTGTCATGGCAAACATCGTTCACAGATCAGAAATTATCATTACAAGGGAAAAGGGGCCCACCCGCAAAGCCGAAATTAAGGGCTTTGCCGAACCGGTCTTTTATGGTATCCATGGTGGAATCAAAGATTTTTATAAGATTGAGCCGGAAAAGGAGCATGCTGCCACGTTAGACCATATTGTCGGCGCAATCGGAGGCTGAATGATGGGCACACTGGCCGCGGTGCTGGCCGGCAAAAAGATTAGAACCTTTCAAGACCTGTTTAAGGCAACGGTAACCGGTGATATTGAAGATGTCGACGGTGTTCTCAAAATCACGCGCATCAACGTACATTATGATCTTAAATTGCCGGCTGAAAAAAGAGAAGACGCCATCGAATCCTTGAATGCCTACCTAACGTTATGTCCGGGGGCCCAAAGTGTTATCGGTTGCATCGAAATCAACCATGACTGGTCATGCAAGACCTATAACCTAAATTTATATTGAAAGGAGGAAATTAATGAGTCAAACAGAAAAGGATCTATTGGAAGCATTTGCAGGAGAATCACAGGCCAACCGTAAATATCTTGCCTTTGCTAAAAAGGCCGACCGGGAAGGATACACTCAGGTCGGCAAACTCTTCAGGGCTGCTGCTGAGGCCGAAACAGTGCATGCCCATGCCCATTTGAGGGCCCTCAAAGGTATTAAAACTACGGCTGAAAATCTTAAGGAAGCCATTGCCGGTGAAACCCATGAATTTAAAACAATGTATCCGCCCATGATCGAAACGGCCAAATCGGAGGATAATAAGGCGGCCGAGCGCAGCTTCGTATATGCCAATGAAGTTGAAAAAATTCACGCTGAGCTTTACCAAAAGGCTCTGGACAGTCTAGATAACCCGCAAGAGGTGGACTGTTACTATGTCTGCGGAGTTTGCGGTTATACATGTGAGAATGAGGTGCCCGCAACCTGCCCGGTTTGCAAAGCCAATATTAAGGCTTTTTCCAGAGTGGTATAGCGGTGCGCATTATGAAATGCTAAATTTTACATGAAAGGAGTTTTAAAATGAAGGTAAAAGTTACGGAAGATTGCATGGGAGACAGGCGTTGTAACGATCTATGCCCGCAGGTCTTTGAATACGACGAAAACGAGCTTAAGTCCATCGTCAAGCTTGATGAAATCCCCGCAGAATATAAAGAGGTTGTGAGGCAGGCTGCGGAAGAATGCGGCGCTCAAGCCATTATTATAGAAGAGGATTGATCCAAAAGGCTCAGCCTACTATCGCTACTGGACGAGCATAATATGTGGGTTTTTTACTTTCCACAAGGCATTGCTCGATAAATTCGGCGGAACGGCTCTCCCCTATTCCCGGCTCATGGACGGGAACGTAAATGTGATCCGGCGATTTGCCGGTATGTTTACAGGAAAAACACTGGCAGAAGCGATTGAACGCTTAACAAAAACCAGTGTCTATCCATAAAGGAGGACGATTGTTTGCAATAAAAGAAATAATCGATATGGCAATCAGAATAGAAAAAAACGGTGAAGCTGTTTATCGTAGCGCTATCGAAAAGATTTCGAACCCGGCACTTGTCTCATTATTGGAATGGATGGCAGATGAAGAAGACTGTCATGCCAAATGGTTTTCAGACCTGAAACAGGAAGTTGAGGCGCTTTCAGAGAATCCTATTATAGAGGAGATGAGCCGTGAGCATTTAAGCGATTTGATCGGTGAGCAGAGCTTTTCTCTTAAAGAGGTGGATTTTTCTCAGGTTGACAGTACCAACGAACTGATTTTTATTTTCATCGAATTTGAAAAAGATAGCATTCTTTTTTACGAGATGCTCAAGCCGTTTATCCAGGACAAAGATACGCTCGCGCAGCTGGACAAGATCATTGTTGAAGAAAATAGCCATATTGAGCAGCTACGAGAGTTTATACTAAGCGAGATGCCGGAAACAGAAAGAAATGATTAAAAGCATAAAACAATCATCCATTTCGCTGAAACATAAAGCTTTAGAGAAATAACTCCACGTCAGCTAAATTATTACCAGAAATTTTCAGTTGGAAAGTTCATCTCTTCAATAAATTGATCAAAGAAATCGGCATGCCCTGACAGTTCGATGTGCTCCAGAGCTGCTGCGATTTCGGAGGATCTTTCCCAGTAACTTTTTGATAGAAGAATCATGTTTGCGCCGGTTGACGCGGCATTGCCGAGGGAGATTATTTTTTCCGGGTTTACCTCGGGCAGCAGGCCGATGCGCATGGCGCTGAGCGAATGGACATAGTTGCCCAGAGCGCCGGCCAAATAGACGGCATCGATATCTTCAATGCCGGCCCCCATAGTTTTTAAAAGGATTTTAATGCCGGAGGCTATGGCGGCTTTGGCGAGTTGCAGCTCACGGATATCTCTTTGGGTCAGCACAATGGGTTTGCCGTCAAGGCTTTCTTGGGGAGAAGCTATAAGAAAGTCATGGATTTCATTGTACTGGGTTTGAATCACCCTTGCTGTCATTGAATTTCTTTTTTTGTGCTGATCGGGCGGACAGATCAGGCCTTCCGGATTTACAATACCATGGTGCAGCAGCAGGGCAGCTAAGTCTACCAGACCGCTGCCGCAGAGCCCTTTTGGTTTTATGTTCCCGATGACATCGTAGAAAAATTTGTTTTCTTCAAACCGGAAACGTTCAATAGCGCCCCCCCTGGCGATCATTCCATGGGAAATTTTAGCTCCTTCCAGTGCCGGACCCGCTGCGGCACTGCAGGTAAGTATTCTGTTTTTATTTCCCAGGAAAATTTCGCTGTTGGTTCCTAAATCCAGACCCAGCACCAGCTTGTCGTCCTGCTCGGCCGCACCGGATGAAAGAATGAAGCCAATTAGATCGCCACCGATATATCCGGATTTGGCAGGCATCACATAAAGCATGGCATCGGGGTGCAATCTGAGGCCCACATCCTGGGAGCGAAAGGTCATGCCTTCGGTGATTAAAGGGGTGAAAGGGGCTTCGGCAATTCCGCTTGGGTCAAGGCTCAACATAAAATGCTGCATGGTGGTGTTTCCGGCAGCGACCGCAACCAGGATATCTTCCGGTTTTAACTTAAAGGATTCGAGCAGGCGTTTGGTAATCAGGTTCAGATCTCTGATCAATAGTTTTTGTAGGTTCACCAGGTGCTTCGGATGACCTTTTATGTATTGGATGCGACTGATGACGTCGGCCCCGTATTTTCGTTGCGAATTGAATCTCGAAATTACCGCCACTTCCTGGCCTTCTATCAGGTTTACAAGTTTGCCCACCAATGTGCTGGTTCCCAGATCAAATATCAGACCGAATACGCCGCCAATACTATCCCGGGACTGCCATTCCAGCAGGCAGTTGTTATGGATAACAGCCGCTCCGTCGAAATTGGTGGCCCTTAAGTTTTTATAAAGAGAAAACAGGCAGCGATAGGTTGTCTTTAAGTCTTTAAATTCAGGGCTTAACACCTCTCTAATGCGCTGAACGTCAGAAAGGGAGTTTTCAAGGCTTGGCGGCGGAATGCTTACCAGACGTCTTTCAATGAGAGGGGCAAGCTCCACAGAGGGCATATGTCCATGTTTCAGAATTTGAAAAAAATCCGTCTCACCATTCAGTTCTTTGGTATAGATTGCAAGGTTTTTGCGAATTTTGGTGCGACATGCCAAACGAACCCCTTGCTCCAATTCGTCAGGATTTAAAAGCTCTGTGGTTTCTTTTGAAGGCTTGCCAAGGGGGGTAATCACCCTGATTTTGCACTTTCCGCATTTGCCGAGACCACCACAATCCCCTTCCAATTCTATTTCCGTATTTTGAAGCGCATTGTATACGGTCTTACCCCGCTGGACTTTAATCCAGCCATCATCCGGCAAAATATTCAGCCAAACCCGCTTCTTTGATATCTTTTTAGGTCCCTTGTTAGGTAACCTCTTTTCATTCAGTTTTTTTATCATGCGGTTGTATTGATGTTTAATGGTTAAAGCCGATTTTACGCGGGCCGTGAGTTCGATAGTCTTTATCGGTTTGGTTAAAAAATCTGTGACTCCGGCTTTGAAACTTTTTTCAAGCGCTTTATCTATATCTATGATCCCACCTGTCATCATAAGGATAGGTATATGGGCTGTGGCTTTGTTAGCTCTCATAATCCGTGAAACTTCATAGCCCTTCATCCCCGGCAATTGAATGTCAAGTACCACAAGATCGGGAGGGCTATTCTGCATGATCTTCAGAGCCTCTTCTCCTGAATCGGCAGTTTGAATGTTCTTATAACCGTCCTTAGCGAGCATATTCTTGATCAACTCTTGAATGACAGGATCATCGTCGACGATAAGGATTTTCATTCTCATCAAGTTTTTCATAAAAGGTGCTCCTATTAGACACTTTAAAAATTAGTTAGTGTCCGTCCATAAATGGTCTTTTTGCCCAATCTCTGCGTTATGCTCAAAAAATAATCCTCGGAATAACAACTATATGCCTGACGAAGATCCCGAGCCATTTTCGGGGTGGTTATTTTTTTCGCATGCCTTGATCTTGAACAAAAATCCTCATTTATGGATGGACACTAGTTAGTGCCAATTTGCAAACAGTCTGAGCAGGTTTTTTGTTAACTCGGAATAATCGGCATCGATCACTAGTGTTTTGAGATCCAATAATCGTGATATATCGTGCACATTCGGCATAACAGTATCAGGATCGAACGGCTGCCGAATGTAGGCCAGCCTGGTATAATGCTTAAAGTAACTTTCACGCATCAGAGGATCATCTAACTCAAGCGGTTTAATGCAATATTCGTGAAAGTTTAAAATAAGGTCCTTTTCAACAAAATACGTCCCGGCTTCTTCATCGATAATAGCATGGAAACGTCTGCTGCCCAGCAAAATCTCATAACAGTGCTCACCTGGGACTCTGGGAATGCCCATTTCATAAAGATGATCGTCCAAGTCCGGATAACACCGCCCATACAGACACAGAATGCTGTCACCTGCTTTTTGAGCCAGATGGATTTGGTGCAGTATTTCCTCTTTTAGCTTTGCGGGGTAATTATGAGAAACAGGGGTGATATAGGTAATGAAAGTGTTCTTATGAAAACGCTGCGGTCCAATTTGCCTGAGTGCATCACGAAAGACACCACATGCAATGATGCGGAGAGACATGTTGATTTTCCCGTTTGTATTTTCTGAATAAATGGAGGCTATCGGTAATGAAATTTGAAAATGGCTGACTGTTTGAATGCATTAGTGAGTGTTAAGAAAAAACAGCAACTATCTGATAT
>JAQYVG010000096.1 GCA_030145595.1 Desulfobacterales bacterium
AGTAAACCGCCTGGGAAGCAAAGGCCTCGTTGATTTCAAACAGGCCGATGTCGGCAAGCTCCATTCCGGCGAGCTTCAGTAACTTTGGGATCGCCAACTTCGGCCCGATGCCCATTTCATCGGCCTTGCAGCCCACCGTGGTGTAATATTTCAACTTGGCAATCGGTTGTAATCCCAATTCTTCGGCCCTTTCGCCGGACATGATAATGGTGGCGGCGGCGCCGTCGGTGGTTTGGGATGAATTTCCGGCCGTGACCGATCCTCCGGCAGCAAACACCGGGTTCAGCCCCGCTAGAGCCTCCAAGGTGGTGGTTGGCCTGATACCGTCGTCATGGTCGATGATATAGGTCTCTTTTTTGTAAGTGCCATCCTCTTGCTGCACATAGCTTGTTGCCGGAGTGGGGACGATTTCGGTGAACAGCTTCTTGTCCCTTGCTTCGGCGGCCTTCATATGCGACCGGTAGGCGAGTTCATCCTGGGCCTCGCGCGCGACGTTATACCTGCCGGCAACATTTTCCGCCGTTACCCCCATGGACACATACAGTTCGGCGTGCTTCTTGGCGTAATCAGGATGAGGTCTGGGGATATTTCCGCCCATGGGAACATAGGTCATAGATTCCAAACCACCACCGATGACGATGTCCGACCAGCCCGACATAACGCGCAGGGATGCCAGGGCGATAGCTTCAAGGCCCGAGGCACAGAACCGATTGACCGTGGCCCCGGAAACGTTGTCGGGAAATCCGGCAATTTGGGCCGCGACCCGCCCGATATTCAGCCCCTGCTCGGCTTCCGGAAACGCACAGCCGACCATGATGTCTTCAACCTGCTGCATCGCCAGGCCAGGGGTTTTATCTACGGCGGCCTTTAAAATAAATGACAGCAGGTCTTCCGGTCTGGTATCTTTAAACGCGCCTTTGTTTCGCTTGCAACCGGGCGTCCTGATCGATGTTACTATGTAGGCATCTTTCATTTTTCATACCTCCTCTAATAGTCATTTGTCAGTCGTCAGTCGTCATTTGCAAAAAACGATAACGAAAAACTAATGACCAATGACTAATGACAAGTGACTAATTTCTAAGTGGTTTGCCGGTTTTGAGCATGTGCTCTACCCGGGCCCGGGTCTTTTCTTCTTTCCAGAAGTCCACAAACGCTTCCCGTTCCAGTTTGAGGATGAGATCTTCCTCAACTTCGCTGTTGTCTCTGACATTGCCGCCGCTAATGACATAGGCGATGCGTTTTGCTAAAAACGCGTCGTATTCGGTGATAAATTTGCCATGCAGCATATTGAAAATTTCAGCGTCAATCATGCCCTGGGCCGCCTCTCCCAAAACCTTTATCTTGCGTTTAACCGGCGGCGCATAGCCTGCATCCACCATCCTCAACACTTCTTTCTTGGCTTCGCTGATCAGATAGTCGCGGTTAAATACGATCCTGTCATTGGGCCCTAAAAATCCATTGGCCCTGGCATCGGCAGCCGAGGTGGAGAATTTGGCCATAGCGATATTCATAAACACCGGTACAAAGAATTTTGCAAGGTCAATATCGGTCACCGCTTCCGGTATGCTGCTGATAAACTTCTTCCACAGGTTCAGACAGCCGCCCCCGGCAGGAAGCAGACCGACGCCGATTTCAACCAGTCCCATGTATAGCTCGGCATGGGCTACGATGCGGTCGGCTGCCAGGCACACCTCGCAGCCTCCGCCAAGGGCCATGCCGTAAGGTGCGGCGACAACCGGAAAGCTGTGATATTTTGCTTCCTGGAGGCCGTTCTGGGCGATTTGCAGGAAGGCGTCGATCTCTGTATATTTCCCTTCCAGAGCCAGCGAGGCCATGAAGTGGAGATCACCGCCGGCGGAAAAGGCTCCAGGCATGCCGCCGGCCTGATTGCCGATTACCAACCCGGCCCCATTGGCATCGATATACTCGACAATTTCTTGCTGAAATTCAACAATTTCCTTGTTCAAGGCATTCATCTTGGTATGGAATTCCAGGCAGAAAATATTGTCGCCAAGGTCGATCAGCGACGCACTGCTGCAGGTTCTGGCAACCTTGTCGGCTCTTTTCAGGAAATTCAAAGAAATAACGTTTTCGTTTTCGACTATAGGTCGGTAGCCCTGGGAAACAAAATCGTAATAAGCCTGGCCGCCGTTTGCCTGCCTGTAAAAAGATGTATGACCGGCTTTAAGCATGGTCTTGATCGTTGCCGGCACCTCGAGTCCTTCTTTTTCCATTTTTACAACCGAAGTCTGCAGGCCGATGGCATCCCAGGTTTCAAACGGTCCCATTTCAAAATTGAATCCCCATTTCATGGCCTTATCGATTTCAACAATGGTATCGGTTATTTCGGGGATTCTGTTGGCAGCGTAGATCAGATTCTGAGCAATAACTTGCCAGGCAAAAACAGCACCTTTATCATCGCCGTAAACCAAAGCCTTTATCTTTTCCGGCAGGGTCTTGGCCTTTTTGGCCGCGGCCAGGCAAGGGAAATCCGGTTGGTCGTATTCCGCATATTCCAGGGTGTGCGGATCAATGACTTTACGGATCCTTTGCCACTCCGGCGTCAAGTCGGTCTTGTAAAAGCCGCTGTGGGTTTTTTTGCCCAGCAGATTCTTTGTGATCATCTGGTTAACGAATTCGGGCAGTACAAAGCTGTCGCGGGCCTCATCGTCAACTACAAGGTCGTAGGTGTTTTGCGCTACGTGACCCAGGGTATCAAGACCAACAAGGTCCGAGGTTTTGAACATGGCGGTTTTCGGTCTTCCAATGGCCGGGCCGAAAAGAGCATCGACTTCGGGAATGGTGAGGCCGTCTTTGAGCATCAGTTGCATGGCTTTGACGATTCCCTGAACCCCAATGCGATTGCCGATGAAGTTGGGGGTATCCTTGGCCCACACAATGCCTTTGCCCAGAATCCGTTCTCCGAAATCGGCCATGAACTCGATAACTTCAGGAAGCGTTTCCTCGCCCGGAATAATTTCCAGCAATTTCATATAACGGACGGGATTAAAAAAGTGCGTTCCCAGAAAATGCTGCCGAAACTCCCGGTCAAGCCCCTGAGACATTTTTTTCAGGGGAATTCCGGAGGTATTTGAAGAGATAACCGACCCCGCTTTCCTCACGGGTTCAATGCGTTTGAACAGGTCCTGCTTAATTTTTAAGTTTTCTATGACGACTTCAACAATCCAGTCACAGTTTGCCAGCTTGTCAAAATCATCCTCCAGATTACCGATGGTGATGCGTTCGACATCTTTTAGTTGCATCAAAAGAGATGGGGCTGACATTAAAACGGTATCAAGCCCGGCTTTTGCGATTCTGTTTCTGGCCGCCGGGTCGTTTTTTTCATCGTCTTTTAGATTAAACGGCACGATATCCAATAGTAGTGTTTTAACGCCGGTGCCGGCAAGCAGGGCGGCAATGCCTCCACCCATAACACCGGAGCCGATCACGGCCGCCTGTTTTATTTTTCTGAGCATGATACCTCCTATTTGTTAATCAGTGAATGATCATTCATTCATTTAACAGAGCTGATATTTATATGTCAAGCAAAAACATTTAAGGATGCGAATGATTCAAGGGAGCTATAAAAAGAACCATAACAATAAGTTAATATGCTATCGAGCTTTTTCCGCTTTATTTATTCATGTGTTTTATAGGTTATTATCCTCCCGGAACATACTGAATAAATATTCATTTTGCCGGGCGGACCTTTACATCGGCCGGTTGCTGTGTAACTATTATAGCGGTTTCCATGAATATGTTCCGATTGATTCACTGCGGGGCAATGTCCGTTGATAGTTGTCAGTTGTCCGTAGTATAGGATAGAAAATGCTGCAAATTCAAGCACTTGAGACCCGCTAGAAACCATTGTGATTGTTGATGATAGCTGTTTAAGAGTTTTCCAGAAAAGGACCGGCAAAAATGACTCAAAAAAACGATGTTGTCCTTATACACCTTGAAGATCAACCCCTGACATTTGCCAGAATAGAGGATATTTCTCCTGATATAAAAAAAGACTGGTACCATGTTAAAATGCTGCTGCTGCAAGCGCCCCTTCAGGTCGCAACCTGGATTTTAAGGGATATCTATATAAGTGGTACTGAATTCACCATGAGCGGTAAAAGAATGCGGATAGAAAAGGTTGTCTGCCCCCAAGAACCTGAAATAGAGGAAGAAAAAAAAGAAGAAGGGCTCAAAAAATCTATTGATCAAAAAGTAATATCCCTGGCTGACCTTAAGCAAAAATAATGAAGTCTTCTCAACAAATAGTTATCTCGGCTTCCAGAAGGACCGATATTCCGGCTTTTTACATGAGCTGGTTTATGCGGCAAATCCAAAAAAGATCTTTTGAGGTCATCAATCCCTATAACCGCAAAAAGGCCGTAGTGCCGGCCATACCTGACAAAGTCCACACCATTGTTTTCTGGTCAAAAAATTTCGGCCCGTTTATCGAAGGCGGACACGGTCAAACGCTGGCGACCATGGGGTACAATCTGTTTTTCAATTTTACTGTCAACTCAGACGATGCGCTGCTGGAACCGTGGGTGCCGCCTTTAAAAAAACGTCTCGGGCAGCTTGATATACTCTGTCAAATGTTTGGTGCCGGCAGCGTAACCTGGAGATTCGATCCGATCTGTTTTTACAAAACCGAACAAGGAGATATGCGCGACAATCTGTCCGATTTTTCTTTGATTGCAGCCCGTGCGGCGGACTGCGGCATCGGCAGATGCATCACAAGTTTTATGGACCATTATCCTAAAATTAACAAACGCACTGCATCGATACCCGGATTTACATTTGTAGATCCGCCCTTGGCAACAAAACAAAATATTCTGCTTAACATCAACCAAACACTCACAGCCCAAAATATCGACCTTTATACCTGCTGCGAAAAGGAAATTTTGGAAACCCTGTCCTCCGATACGGGGGTCAGGCAAAGCGCGTGTATCCCTAGCCGGCTTCTGGTTGAACTTTACGGCGGGAACCTTAGTTTTAAAAAAGACGCGGGTCAGCGGATACAGAACGGTTGCGGCTGCATGATCTCTAAGGACATCGGTTCGTATCAGCAGCAGCCGTGTTATCATAACTGCCTGTTTTGCTACGCCAACCCCGCTTCCGGCAAATAGTATTTATAACCACGGATTTCACGGATTAACACAGATTTTTTTAATAATAAAATGAGCTTATTGTTCGAGAAAGAAACGTATAAGATAATTGGATTGGCCCAGGATGTTCATAATGAGTTAGGTTCAGGGTTTTTGGAAGTCGTATACCATGATGCGCTTGAAGTCGAATTTAAACGGTCAATAATGCCATACAAAAGGGAGTTTCCCATATCGATTTATTATAAAAATGAAAAATTGAATCGAACCTATTATGCTGATTTTTACTGTTATGACAAAATAATTGTGGAGGTCAAAGCTAAAAAAAGTATTACGAATATTGATTATGCCCAAACACTGCATTATCTAAAAGCTACCAATAAAAGACTTGGTCTGCTCATTAATTTCGGTGAACTAAGTTTGAAAGTAAAGAGGATCATTAATGGTTAATCTAAAAACATTTTACTAATTCGTGAAAATCAGTGAAATCTGTGGTTACAAACATAATAAAAATTGGTGCTGTTGAACTCGACAACATTACTGTTTTGGCGCCGCTGGCGGGAATTACCAATTTACCCTTCCGGCTTTTGGCTAAAGAAGCAGGCTGCGCTCTGGTCTGTTCGGAAATGGTCAGCGCCAATGGACTGATCCACCGATCTAAAAAGAGCTATGAGCTGCTCGCAAGCCGTCCTGAAGAAAAGCCGCTGTCAATTCAGATATTCGGATCCGATCCAACTGTTATGGCGGAAGCAGCCATACTGGTCGCTGCTTCAGGAGCCGATATTATCGACATCAACCTGGGCTGCCCGGTCAAAAAAGTGCTCAAGGCCGGGGCCGGCGTTGCCCTCATGCAAACGCCCGCAAAAGTTGAAGCCATCATACAAACAGTCCGCAAGGCGGTGTCGATCCCGGTTACCATCAAAATGAGAACCGGTTGGGATGCGTCAGGGGGCCAGGCATTGCGAATCGCTGAAATCGCGCAAGACAATGGAGTTGACGCCGTTGCTCTGCATCCACGCACCGCCGCCCAGGGGTTCAGGGGCAAGGCCGACTGGTCGCTGATTGCCGCGGTCAAACAACATGTTTCCATCCCGGTGATCGGGAACGGGGATATTGTAGAAGTCCAAGATGCTGTCAAGATGCAGACAGAGACCGGCTGTGACGCCGTCATGATCGGAAGGGCCGCTATCGGGCAGCCATGGTTTTTTTCACAGGTACTGGCACTGCTCAAGGGCGATGAGGCGTCCACCCCGGCACTTGCACAGCGATTTGACGTAATGAAGAGATACTTGCAAGACTCAATCACATTTTTTGGAGAACAGCGGGCCTGCCGGATACTGCGCAGTCATCTGGGCTGGTTTGCTAAGGGGCTGCCTTTCAGCAGCAGGTTTCGCGAATCATTAACGCAGATCTCGTCACAAGATAAGGCCTTAACGCTTATCAACGCATATCAAGATTCATTGGAGAATGCTTTTGCAGATGATACAGGTTTAATGCAGTTTTAGCGGTGAGTATCTATGGGAGTGTCGATCGATTTTAGGGACATTGCGCTTCCATTTACCTGCAGGTAAAATGCCGGGAATTCGGTCCAAGCGCCTGTATTGATATACCTGACGCCATTATAAACTCTATCCTCGGGGTAGTGGGTATGGCCGCAGGCAACTGTTTGAAAGCCATTCTCAAGGGCACAATTCACCGCATTCATCATTACATTTTTACGCAAGACTTTGTATAAGAGCTTCCATTTCTTGGCATATTCGGCCACATGTACGGGCCGTGCTCCCAGCTTTACCCTCAAATTGTGCATCAGCCTGAAGGCCTTTAGAAAGCCTTGGTTTCTGGGCATGATTTCATCGAAATCGTACCCATGGATGATTAACAGCCTGTTTCCTATACTATAAACATTATTAAAGTTTACCTTTCCAAACCCATTTGTGATAAATCCCTTATCATGATTCCCCTGTACCCAAACGACACTCTGAGCGTAAGAAAGTCTTTTGATGAGACGCAGGATACTTTGGTGGCGAGGCGCTAATTGTGCTTTGGGATTATCGACGATATCGCCGTTCAGTATGAGCTCATAATCTTGGGGGATGCTTTTTAGAAAACGTTCAAATTCATGATAACAGAAATGGCGCGAACCTAAGTGCAAATCGCTGACAATAATGGCGTTCATCTTAAAACCTTGACACACTCTGGGCAAATAGAGGGTCTTGCAACAACTTCCTGGCAAACTTCAAATATTTGTTCATTATGGCCCTGACTGCAAGTTGCAGGGCATATGATCTGATCGGTTTTTCCAGTAAGTAGTTAATGTCTGAGGAAACGCACATATTGACAATATCATCACTGGCACTTCCGGAGATAATGATGGCGTCATCGCAGGCGGAAGCGAACTTTTCAGCGATGGCATCTAGGAAATGAAATCCGCTTTTTCCGCCAAGAAATACATCTACTATGAAAATTGCAATACCTGTTTCCCGATTTAAGCAATGTTCAATGGCCTCATCAACATCCGTAAAACTAATTACATCCCCCCAAACATAAAAACTATTAACGATCTTGAAGATCAACTTACACACACTGGGGTCATCATCAACAATGATTACATCCAATCCATCAGACATGCTTGCATCTCCTTCTTTTGAGGCAAAATATCACACCGGCCATATCGCTTGTATATTAGTTCCGGCCCCCATGGCCGATTTTATTGTAAATGACCCCCCGGAAAGTTCAGCTCGTTCTCTCATGCTGGCCAGTCCGAAGCCTCTCATGGAATTCTTGTCATAAACGGCCTCTTCAATATTAAATCCCTGGCCGTTATCTTTAATCGACAGCTCTATCTTGTCGCCGGTTTTTTTTAGATAAAGACGGACAAGGTCGGCTTGGCTGTATTTGGCGGCATTATTGAAGGCTTCCTGCATGATTCTGTAAATTACCGTTTTCAGCATGGCAGGAATTTCATACTCCTTGACGGTGATTTCTTTTTCAACCCTGATTGTGGAATAGATGCTTTCAAATTCTCTGCAAAACCAGGCAATCGTTGCCAAGATTCCCAAATCGTCCAGAATCGAAGGTCTGAGATCTCGCACGATTCTGCGGACTTCTTCAATGGTTTTTTGGGTCAGGGGGATAATCGATTCCAAGGATTCGATTTTGGAGTAGACCGCTTCTTTACGAAGTTCTTCGAGTGTATTTTCAACGCTGAATTTGATAGCGCTCAAGGCTTGTCCAATACCGTCGTGGAGTTCCCGGGCAATCCGTTTTCTTTCAGCTTCCTCAGCGGACAGAAGTTGACTGGAAAGTATGCGGAGTTCCTTTTCCGATTTCTGCAAGGCTTCCTCGGTTCGTTTGCTTTCATTGATGTCGAAAAAAACCCCGCTCACATACTCAATCTGACCGTTTTTGTCGCAAAGTATATGTCCTCTATCCTGCATCCAATGAACTTCCCCGGCTTTGGTTTTGATTCTATATTCTCTCACATATGATTTATCGGTTCTTAGGGCCCTCAAGAAACTGTACCTTGCTGTTTCAAGATCTTCTTTTATTATTAAATCCGACCATTTAATTCTCTTGGAATTAAATTCTTCTTTATTAAATCCGGTTAACAGCTCAATTTTATCATCAACGAACTCAACCGCCCAGTCTTTGAATCCCCGGTATACAATACTTGGAAGATTGTTCAGCAGCAACCGGTATTTCTCCTCGCTTTTGCGTAAAGCCTCCTCTCCCTGCTTGCGTTCGGTGATGTCGCTGATAAAACCGACCATGCGGATAGGCATTCCTTCTTTGTCGTAAATCGCCTGCCCGCGAGAGTGATGCCAGCGATATTGGTCGACTCTATTGCGATACAAATATTCCACATCGTAGATTTTGCCCTTTTCCAGATGATTGTGCAAGGCATCTAATACACGATTATAATCCCCGGGGTGCAGGTTTGAAGCCCAGGTGCCGAATGATTCCGAAAATTCCGAATCTTGATATCCGAGCAGTTCCCTGAGACGCCGGGAGGCATAAAATCTATTGGTGGTGATGTGCCAGTCCCATAAACCGTCTTTGGACCCGCGCACCGCCAGATCGAAACGCTCCTTGCTCACCCGCAGCGCCGCCTCAATTCCTTTGCGCTCTTCTATTTCACGTTTCAGTTGTTCGTTGGCCATCACCAGTTCAGCGGTACGTTCTTTCACCTTGAGCTCCAGTTATTCATGAATTAATTTTGCGGTTAACAATATGTCCTCGACCGCTCTATCCCGGAAATTACACGAAAATTAAAGAAATACAACAATTATGTCTGATTATTTCATTTGATGTTATTGATGGGAATTGGGGATAAAGCGGGACAATGAATCGTATCAGGGGCATGCGAATCATAAATTACGGTTAAATATATGTCATTCATGGAAGTGTTTACGACGGCATGTTCAACATCGGGTGGGATTTCAAACAGGGCCGGTTCGGAATCGCCAACCATAATTTGATGGACCGAATCCTCTTTGGCGGCCTTGAAAACAATTTTTGCTTTTCCTCCAAAGACAAAAATCCATTCCGTGGCATCTGTATGATAATGATTACCTCTTACGGTTCCAGGCTTAAGTGAGACCAGGTGCATACTGCCCGAAAATCCATCTGAAATACCCAATGCGTCCAGAGGATTGATCCCCCAGCCCCTTGCATCTTGCCAGGTGTTCTTTTCTAATTTAACCTGTTTGACAGTATCCATAACCTACCCCTATTAATACAATATATGCCCGATGGGACATGTATTTTTTTTAAAGTATGTCGCAGGCGGAGGCTGCATAAAATCGCGCCGCGATTTTATCTTGAGAATATACTTATATTCTGGCATATATTCTTTAGGCATTATGGGCTTTTTTAATTTTTTATACAATAGGCGATCAAATTTTATGAGGCAGAAATTATGGAATGTAAAAAAGAGCAGACTTTAAAGTCATGTAACTGCAGTTACGAACCGTGCTCGCGTAAGGGCAATTGCTGTGATTGCTTAAGCTACCATCTAAGGGCGCGGGAGCTTCCGGCTTGCTGTTTTCCAGATGATGCGGAACGGACTTACGACCGGTCTTTTGATCATTTTGTGCGACTGGTTGCCCAAAAAAGAGTGTAAATAAAATCGTAACACGATTTTATTTGTGGTTAAGTTTTTCGTCAAGTCCTCCTCGTCTAAGATACTTTAGATAACACCGATAATAATCATTACAGACTTCAACTATAGTCTTCAAATAATTAATATTGGCGATAATCGATTCCTGATACAAGTCCCGATCATGGTCCCAGCGGTTTTTGAAGTGGGACCGCATGAATGCAGAGACATTTTCGAATCCTTGGCTTAATCTTTGCAGCGCCACGTATTTATAAAAGTCTTGAGTTTTTTGAAGCAGTTCCAGCTCTGATCCATATCCCGGCATACCGGCTTCCTCAAATTCCTTAAAGAGCATGAACAGTTTTTCCAAATACTCCCGGTCGGCCATTTGTGCCAGAAGGTCGGCTGACCCCACTATTTTGCCTAACATTGCAATGTCATTGGAACGAAAAGGAATGTCCTTAATTTCAAGATTCAGGGTTGTGCACATTATGATGTGGGTGCAATCATCAAGATCCTGTTCGGAAAAATATTTTTGGGATAAATATTCCTTCATAAATTGGATGCTGCGCTCCTCGTGGCCGATGGTATATTTAGCCCCGGAGCCGTTTACATCAGAATCGGTCTGGATAAAACCGATGTCATGAAAAATGGCCCCGACCAATCCTAGTAAAATAGTTTTTGCAGAAAACGAATGCCCCTCGGCGAAGGCGCCGTGAATCAGGCGGCCGGAGGCCAGCACAACCGAGCTTGTATGTTCCAGGTCATGATATTTTGTATTGCTGGCCCGATAGCCTGGAAAATCTCCCTCGAACAGCATTTTAATGTCAGCATAAATCTGTTCGAGCATTGCATGATCAAAATCATTAACCATCAGCGAAACAATGTACTTAAGCTCATTGAGGATACTTTGCGGATTAGTTAAATCGATAAGATCGTACAATTTAATGCCTTCTTTTTTCATACTTTTCTCTTTTATGCGTTGAAAATTGCATGCATCCTAATTGAGCGAAAGCTTCTTCATTTGATCAGGATTGCACGGGAGCTAAAAAGTAGTAGGCAGCAGCGGTATCCGATAACTAGTGTCCATCCATAAATGGTCTTTTTGCCCAATCTCTGCGTTATGCTCAAAAAATAATCCTCGGAATAATACACATATGCCTGTGGTTATTTTTTTCGCATGCCTTGATATTGAACAAAAATCCTCATTTCTGAATGAACACTAACTACAAAGTATCATGCAGAAATCATTAACTCAACTGAATTTTTAAGAAAAATGAGCCATATGCTATTCTCGTTTTCAAATGCACATAAAAATGTGCACTGATTAACAATTTTCTGTGCATTTTACTTGCATCACTCCTAAATTTTAAATCTATACGCAAACAGCAAGGAACAATTATCTCCAATTGGGGTTATCGCTAGAGCCCGGGTGGCGGGGAGTTTCAAGAAGCCAACCAAGAAATATCCTTTCATCGCCCAATTAATTTTAGGCATATCGCTCATTTGGCACGGAAATTGACTATATGACCATCAAGCTGGTGTCCATCCACAAATAAGGATCATCTCCAAAAGAGTTTGTGGAGCCATAAGGATTCAAGGGGTCAAGGAT
>JAQYVG010000097.1 GCA_030145595.1 Desulfobacterales bacterium
TTTCACGGATTTTATATCATTTTATCTGTATCTGTGTAGATCAATTTTAATCTGTGTTATCCGCGTTCCATTGAACCCAGAACCAATCATACAAGGTTATAAAGCGTTTAAGAGATCATCGATCTCTTTTAATACACCGTCATCTTTGGGCGTTACCTGATGTTCGGAAAGAATCCGTTTGGCCTCCTCATTACTGCGTGTGTAAAGATCCTTTGACCCTTCGGCTTCCCAGGTATCGTAGCGGCTGCGGTCCAGAAGCTTGGGAATAAAAAGCGCCTGCTCAAAGTTCTCAAAGGTGTGGTCGTCCATTAAAAAAAATGCCTGGGGTCCTGCATTTTTAACCCTTTCCAGTGCGTCCAGAGCCAAGGTGGTGTCGTTTACCGGAATGCCGCGGGTGAAAGAACGTGCCATGGCAACCAATTCATTGGCAATGGTGATCATTTCAAGGGAGGACGTGCTGCCATACTCGATGTATCCGTTATCATGGATAAGATTGCAACGCGAGAGCATGGCGGTAATAATCGAAAACATGGCTTCGGCGCCGGCCTGGGCATCCACCACTTTGGAATCTGTTGCCCCTGCAAAGGACCAAATGGGGAGACCGTATATTTCGTCACGCATATCCGCCAAAGCCGCCTGGGTCAGGCTCCATTCAGGGCAACCGTAGGACACAACGGCGGACTTCATGTCAAGTGCGCTGACATTGGGGCCGAAAAGAAACGGCGCCCCTTTAGCGGCAAGCTGATGCACAATCAGCCCCGCCAGGTTTTCAGCAATTCCCATGGCCATCGCCCCGGCAAGGGTTACCGGCGCACCGCCACCGGCATTTGAACCGGATGGGAAGCAAATAGGGATCCCTTTGCGGGCGCAAAAAAGAAGCCTGTCCATGACATGTTCGGGAAAACCCAACGGGCTGATGGCTTCCGAATAATTCAAAAGAAACGGTTTTTGGCGCAGTTGGTCTTCGCCGCCGGCTACCATGCAGGCAATTTCGTGAATTTTGGCGATGTCTTCGCCACGGTCGGCGATAAACACAAGCGGTTTGTTGGTATTTTTAACCATTTCAGCAAACGCGTAAACATAAATATAATCGACTTTGGAAACATCCTCGGGGTTTCCCATGGACATGGCAAAAGAGATGTTTTCGAGACCGTCTACAAGTTTTGCAAAATTGGCGGTGTCCGCGAGGATACACCTGCGCCGCTCTCCGGTTTCCAGATCTAGAGTGAAGGTAGTATCCGAGCCTGTGCCGTAAAACGGGTTTTCATCCACCAGGGGCATAGCTTTATTACCTTGCTGGTCATACAGGGTAATCTGGCGCGGTGCGGTACGGAGCGCTTCTTCGGCCAGATAGGCGGGCAGTCGTATCCAGTCTTTATCAAACACCCTGCCGCCGGCGCCGGCAAGCATGTCAAGGCACTCGGCATGTTCCATCTTGATGCCGATCTTTTCAAGGATTTCCAGGGCCGCTGTGTGAATCGCCAGCGCCTGCCGGCGGTTGAGAACTTTTAGCCTTGGTTGAAATGTGGGGATAGGTCCGAGTTCCATGGCATCTCCTTCCTAAACTGATCGGTTCTAGGTTCTGGGTTCAAGGGTTATAAGACTTTGACATTACTTCACGTTAGAGTTCAATGTCAGTATAGGTCTCTAGCTTTAAACCTGATCGCTTACGGCGCCGCCTTTAGGCGGATAACCTTTGAACCTTGAACCTCTGAACCTGTGAACGGTTACAATCATCTCAAGTTATATTAAGAAGCTTTTTGGCTTCAAGCACCGCCGAGCCTGCATCCGAAGCGTAAGAATCCGCCCCGATATCCTCGGCATACTTTCTTGTAACCGGTGCGCCGCCGATGATGACTTTCACGGTATCCCTCAGGCCGGAATCAGTTAATGCTTTGATCGTCAAAGACATGGAGGGCATTGTGGTGGACAGTAATGCCGACATGCCCAGAACATCGGCATTCGCTTCTTTGATTTTATCAACAAACACTTCCGGAGCAACACCCACTCCAAGATCGATGATATTAAAACCGGCACCTTCCAGCATCATGCCCACAAGGTTTTTACCGATGTCGTGCAAATCGCCTTTGACCGTTCCTAAAACGATATTACCTTTGGTTGTCATGGCATTTTCCTGAAAGTGCGGTTTTAACGCCTCGACACATTCCTGCATTGTTTTGGCGGAGCGCAGCATTTGGGGAACAAAAATGGCACCTTTGGAAAATTTGTCGCCCACAACATTCATGGCTTCTATAAGACCCTGGTCCAGAATGTCCTGGGCATTTTGGCCGGCATCAATCGCTTTAAGAGTTTCCTCAATTGCGGCCTTGATATCTCCTTTGATAACCGCATCCAACAGTGTTTGGTAGCTCATCGGTTTTCTCCCTTTTTAAGTTTTGCTTTCCGGTTCGCTTTTCCTAAATGGAGCGTTTCAAGTTGTGACATCCTTGTTTGCATTCATATCTACCTAAGCGGTGATATGGTTTAATGCCTTTATGCAATGTATAGGTCCAAAACAATTAATTTTATATTTATCTGGCGCAATTTGAAACGCTCAATTAAGGTCTTTAATAATTATGCCCTTTTGATAGGCATCTATAAAGTCGCCGCAGTATTCATCTTTGCCAAGGATCATCCGGGAAGACAGCAGGTTTTCCATAAGCCGTTTGTCGGTGGGGTCTAAAATTGCGGCAGACAGTCCCTGGAGCATGCACAGTGTCAGAAAGGTGCTGTTGATCAAGCGACGCACCGGAAGACCGAAAGAAATATTTGAAAGGCCGCAAATGGTGTTGACTCCGGGAAAATCATTCATGATCGTTTTAATGGCATCCAAAACGGCGTTTCCCATGCGCGTGTCCACGGAGACCGGCTGCACCAGGGGATCGACATAAATGTTTTCGAGCGCCACTCCCTCGGCCGTCAATCTTTTTATCAATTCTCCTGCAGCTTGAACCCTTTCTTCGACGGTAACCGGCATGGCTGTTTCTGTCATGCACAGGGCAACGATCCGGCAGGGCTGGGCGGTTACAATCGGCAGCATGGCATCGAAACGATCTTTTTCAAGGGAAATCGAATTGATCATCGGCTCGCCCCGGTGGAGTTTGACCGCTGCAGACAGCGCTGCGGGGCTGGGGCTGTCCAGACACAGGGGCAGATCAACGGCATCTTGAACCGTCTTTACCAGCCAGCATAGATATTCGGTTTCCCGATCTACAAACGTACCGGCGTTTACGTCAATGAAATCAGCACCGGCATCGGCCTGATCTTTTGCTACCTGTCCGATAAATGCGGCATCCTGTTTTTCAACCGCGGCTGCAATCCGCCTTCGACTGGTATTGATAATTTCTCCAACGATAAGCATGTTTAACCCCTCTTTCTATATTAAAACTATTCGTTGTATTGGTTAAATGTCAATTAAAAAGAACAGATTACCTAAAAACGCCTTAACATTCATTGATAGCTTCTTTTTTCTTTTAAGAGCTTCACCCTGATTTTTTTGAATTTGTTCTATAGTTGGAATGATCCAACTTAACTACCTTCTTCTATTTCCGGGTTAATCAAAAACGCAGAGTTTGCGTCGAAATAAATTATATGATATCAAAAAGATAACAGCAATGTATCATCTCTATCAAAAATTCAATGTGTGTCGATATGAAGGAACAAGTCGTATTAATTACCGGAGTGAGTAGAGGATTTGGTCTTGAGCTTACCAGGGAATACTGCCAACTGGGCTGGCGCGTCTTTGGGGTGCTTCGCAGTATGGAGGGTGCGGCCCGGATTTCATCAGAATTTGGAGAGGTTTTCATTCCTATTGTAGTAGATCTTCGAGATGACTCGGCCGTAAAAGATATCCGGCTGAGTCTTGAGGGGCAGACTGACTCCCTCTCACTTCTCATTAACAATGCTGGGATCGGAGGGACTGGTCATCATATCGAAGACACTTCGTGTAGCGAGATAAAAGAATTGTTTGATGTGCACTGCTGCGGAGCCATCCGATGTATTCAGGCAGCCCTTCCATTACTTAGAAAGGCTGAGCGTCCAACGGTAGTGAATGTCAGCAGCCGAGTGGGTTCGATTAACAAGGTATCATCTGGTAGTCTTGATCATATTCCCCTTTCCTATGGTATGCGAATGGCAAAAGCTGCGCAGAATATGCTCAGTGCTTCACTTTATCGAGAGCTTAGGGGAACTGGTATCGCTGTGTTCGCAGTCCATCCAGGAAAAATCCGCACAAGGATGGGTAGTCCGGATGCGGATATGTCAGCGGAACAAGCAGCAAAAAGATTTGTAAGCTGGTTGCCGGATATCCGACTTGAGCGGGAATTCGGGTATTTCGAGGCTGGGACTGAAGAGCTTGTATTTTAAGACAACAAACCAGGAAGGTGTATCCATGAATTCTTTTGATGCTCTGATTCAAAAAGGTTTCAACGATCAATCACCAAAGCCGAAGGCTTTGGGAATCGGAGGCAGCCCCAGAAAAAGCGGAAATTCAGACGTTCTCTTAGAACATATTCTCAAAGGAGTCAGAGAAAATAAAATCATAGCCGATAAGGTTCAACTAAGAGAATTTCAATATCAAGCCTGTATCGGATGCGAGAAGTGCAGGAAGGATAAAATCTGTACAGGGTTGAAAGACGGCATGTCTCTTCTTTATCCAAGAATTTTCGAATCTCAAGGCCTGATCCTCGTATCTCCCACTCACAACTATAATGTTACTGCATGGATGAAAGCCTTTATTGATCGTCTATACTGCTTTTATAACTTCGATGATAATCGCCCCAGAGGGTGGTCGAGTCAGTTGGCAGACCAGGGACGTAAAGCCGTCTTGGCGGCAGTGTGTGAGCAGGAAGACAAAAACGATATGGGATTTACGCTTGAGGCTATGCGTCTTCCTCTTAAAGCGCTGGGATATGAAATAATTGGAGAATTACCTGTCTTCGGAATCTTTGACAGAGCGAAAGTAAAAGAGAAAAAAGATATATTAATCACAGCTTCAAAACTTGGGGCAGATCTGGCAAAATCTCTTTTGCGATAAACTCATTTCATAATCCATCTCATTGCTTTTGTATCACAGATCTTTCTAAGATAGAGCTGAGTTGTCGGAAGATTAGCATGGCGGAGGGTTAAAGCTCCCTGCAGCCCCGCTGAGCGGGATCCTCCAAAGGCGGATAAATCTCCACTTCGTTCCGACAAGCTGGATGCGGGGAATGTGCTCGCTGTGCAGTTCATAACTACCTCCTTCTGTAACTGGATTAATCAAAAACGCAAAGTTTGCGTTGAAATAAATTATATGATATCAAAAACATACCGGCAATTATTTAATCGACATATATAATTGCCGGGAATGGCAAGTTATCACATAGCCTGGGTTCAAATTAAAAGAGGGCGTTCATGATGTTGGCTCCGAATTTTCAATTATGACCAATTGAAGATTGAGGCAAGGAATCATAACTTTTTTCAAGGTTTTTCTGTTTCAATATGTTGTATTTTCGACTAACCTTCAGATAGCTTTTATTAATAATCCTCTAAATCAACTTGGAATATCAAACAGCTGGTCTTGGGATAAACGCTCCGACCTCTGAGTTATCTATAATGAAGAAGAAGATCATGTTGAAGAGAAGATCCATATGTTATTTCACACTGATTTTTGTTGTGAGTCTACTTTTCATTCAAAGCAATGCTATTGGATATGATATCACCGACCGGTTTTCCATCGGTGGGGTGCTCGTTGGGGCCTATCAGCATCAGGAACTGAGCGATGTGGCGGCGCCGGATGAGAGCCTGGGGCGCGGGGCGGTGGTGTTTCAGCCGGAGCTGACCTTTAAGCTCGCCGAGCGCGACGAACTGTTTGCCTTGTTCGGGTTTGCCTCCGGCAATGCCCTGAACGACCAGGTGCCGTTCCAGGTATCGCCATGGGCTGCCAGCTTGGAGACGGATGTAAAAAATATCAACGGCAGGGACAGAGACTACCTTCTCGAAGCCTGGTACAAGCACACCTTCGATTTCGGCGAAAACAACAGCTTGGGACTGACCGGCGGCATCATCGACGCCACCGGCTATCTGGATGAAAACGTTTTTGCCAACGACGAGTACACCCAGTTCATGAACTCTGCCTTCGTCAACGGGCCCAGTTTCTTTCTGCCCTCCTATGATTTCGGAGGTGCTGCCGAGTGGGAATACGGAGCGTTTTCGCTCAAGGGCGTCTACATGAACGTGGGTAAGAACCACCCAACCACCGGCGAAAACAATTCAAACTTTTACGGTGCCCAGGTGGGTTACCGCATAAAAACCGGAATCGGTGAAGGCAACTACCGGGTCGTCGTGGCCGGAACCAGCGACGATTTTCTCGATCCGACCGGCACGAAACGGGAAGGCCGTCTGGCCGGGATCTTATCGTTCGACCAGGAATTGGGTGGACACTTCGGCGCCTGGATACGGTTCGGCTGGCAGGACGATGCGGCGGCCATAATCTATGAGGCGGGCTATTCCGGCGGAGTCCAGACCAACGGCACCGTCTACGGCCGCAGCGGCGACACCATCGGCATCGGGGTGGCCTACCTTCCAGGGGCCGACCAACCCGGCCAGCCGATCGACAGCACACAGGTTGCCGAGATCTACTGGCGGTTTGCGCTTCACGAGAATTTTGCGCTGACCCTCGATGCCCAGTACATCTCTGACGACTACCAGCCCGGATTCGGCAACGGTCCAAACGGCTTTATCTTCGGCGCCCGCGGTGTGGTTGAGTTTTAGCAGCGGACAGAAGAGAATCGGCGTTTGTTGATTCCCTCGACAAGCAAATTAACTCGGATGCAAATTCCGCTGCGAAGGTAAAAAAGTAGTTAGTTATCCTTCAATTTCCCACTTGCTTGGCCCTTCGATAATGCCGGCGTCATGAGGAAGGCTGCTTCTGGTGGAACGTAGATATGCAAAGGGTGTTCGGTAAAGAAAATTGGACACTCTGGAGGTATAAACATCTGCATATCCTTCTAAGAGCCGGGAAAAATAGCTCTTGTCCCAGCCCGCACGGGTAAGAAGTCCCCAACGTGGATTAAATATCTTCCACATCTTACTTGCCAGAGGTCCGATGCGCTTGTCCAAAGCGGATATCTTTTTCGACAGTTCCTCAATTTTCTGATAAAGGGTTGTAACCGGCATATCGGATTGCGGACCATAACCTAACTCTGCCCGTTGAACATAAAGTTTAATCTGGAGCATATCCTTTTCAAGTTTTACTTTTTCCCGCATCATTTCCAGTAAACTGGTTTGTGAGGCACGAACTTCGCTTAAGCAGGCTAGCTCTTCCTCTAATTCTGGCAAGACAAGTGCGGTACGCCACCTGAGTATACTCTTGGAAGCATGGACATCTGCTTCAATATGGTCGCCTACATACATGATTTCTCTACCGTCCAGCCCGAAAGCTTCTTCTACCATACCGGCATGGCCGCCCACATAGATACCGCCTTTTTTCAGAGATTCGACCACAGGCTTCAACAAGCCCTGTTCATTGACCACCTCGAAAGCAGGTTGCTTTTGCAAAAAAAAGTTGGGTTTTCCTGCTGAAACGATTACCATGTCGAACAGATTTTTCCAGTTCAAACCATCCGATAGATGACGATCAAAGGCATAAGCCATGATTGCCTTTACGTATTCCCAATCGGAATCGGTTATCAGCACAAGATTTTTGCCGGCGTGCTTCTGATCAAGGAGAGCAAGGTGAGTTTCAACATCCTCAACAACATAACTTTCCGGATCTTTGAGAATTTCGTCCTTGAGCAACCCTTTTGCATATGCAAAATCCAAATTTCTGCTCACCTGTTCCTGGAGACCGGCGTATCCCAACATTTCTGGAAGCTCACGGCAGTCCATCTTTTCAACTAACTGTGCATATAAGCAGCCAACAGACAGGTCGAAAAGCGTGGTAAGCAAAACCCAGCGACTTTCACGAATATTTACTATAGTTCTTGAATAAATTTTTCGCATATCCTTAAGAGTCAGCAGCCGTGTTCCATGGTACGCCCGCTTTATATATCCGAAACGATTTGGTTTCACGATATTGCCAAGTTTCTTGTCAATGACAAGACCTCGAATCACCATTTCCGGATCATAATAAAGATTCTCTACCGGCCAGCCGAGTTTTAGTAATTTTTTCTTTAAATGTTCATAAGCCATTTTTTCCAAATGCTTGACGTGGTAGTGGATCAGGGTATAGTCCATGTCGTAACCGAGAGTTCTGATGGAGCGCATGTTCAGCGTCCGGTTTGTAAAAATGCTTCGCTCATGCGATGGTTTTACGATCAGTGAAGAAATATCGGTCATAATCCCCTCCAATATTCTTATAGTCTGGATTTAACGAGTTGAAAAAATCCTGTCATTATCTCGATTTAAAGTCAACTTGCTGATCGCCCTATTTTTTTGTAAAAGCCCATATCTTGCGCATTGGCCTCTGGAACCAAAATTCACGATGCCTGTCTTCAATCGCAAATCCAGATCACCTCAATATCGGAATTGATTGGGGTTGAATCTGTCGAAAAAGCCCCAAAATGGCAATTTTAGCAATTTTGCATACAATGAAATCAGTTGGTTACGGCCATCAAAATCACAGTTTTAAGATTTTTCGACAGATTCGTTCCGAATCTTCAATCCAAAACCTGTACTAGTTGCTATATTGGCCAGGTGCAATAAAACGCTTTAATGCATATGATATAATAATCGCATTAATTAATGCAGAATAGCGATGTTCGCTAACCATAATTACGGCTTATTTAAACTGCAAAATTTATTGCGATTATTATAGTTGTTGTTATCATAGCTGAGAATAGAATTTCAGCAGGGCTGGATTTAGGTCGAGAAGGCCTCTAATTAATGCTGTGCTGTTGAATACAACTCGCCAGTACGCTCCCGTTGCGTTCCAGCCATAGATTCAAAGACACACTATGCTCTAAATATTTCAAATATTTTTGAGGATCCGGACCCGTGCTGTAAAAGTGGCTTAAAATCCAATCAATGACGATCAGATTGCCCATATGGATCATATGCGGAAGATATTCCAGCTCCAGTTGGTTCAAAGGCCCTATGGTATTAACCTTTTTACCTGACTCTTGATATGCTCCCAAAAAGTGCTCCACGCGATCAAGCAGCAGATTACCATCCGTACCCGCCTCCCAGGAAGTACAAAAATACAGGATTGCCAGACCTACATCAAAACACCTGGCATCAATTTTTGACCAACCAAAATCAAACACACCCGTTACTTTCCCGTCCTTAAACTTAAGATTCCCGGGATGATAATCGCCATGAACGGCGAGGCGTGGCATTGCGTTGTATTTTTCTTGGGGTGGGATATTCTTTAACATACCGAGCAGGTCATTGAATTGCTCCAAGAAAAACTCAGCAAATGGAGATTCAGCAGTATTGCGGGCAAATGCTTGCCATTTTGAAGCCATCAAATTAATCTCGTCGAAATTGCTCAGTTCTCTTAAGCCCTCTGTCCCTTGCCAGCCAAATATCGTGTTGTGATACAAAGCGAGCCTTTGGGCTGAATTTTTTAATTCCTCATCAGAACATAACGGGTGGTCCCAGCTGCATTTATCTTCGCCCGGCAGAAAACTAAAAACGGCAATATAATTTGGGGGGTCTTTTTTTTTCAGGTTCCGGTCAATCTCAACGCAAGTCGTCCCATCCTTTCTCTGAATACAACGTGGGGACAACTCAAAGCCTCTTATCTGCAATTCTTGCAGCAAGGCATGTTCAAACCGCACTTTTGCTTCAGAAGTTCCTTGACGGTACCTTCTCAACAAATACCGGGTTTTCTTGCCGGCTCGAAGCATTTCGATTTTATAGCTGTCATTGACGTAACCTCTATCAATTCGCTCTTGACGGACCAACTGTCCAACATCGTAGTGTTCAGAAAGAATATTTCTATTGCTTCTAAGGACATCCTCTTGAGTTATAATAATATCTTTATTTTTAGTATTCATTTGCCATGTTATACTTTGATTTAATTTCTTCTTCAATTTGTTTGGAGAAGAGGGTCCCGGGATTCAAGGGTTCAAGGGGTCAAGTGTTTGTTTCAAGACGATTTAATAAGAGGATTCTTTTGTTATTCTGTAAATTTCTAAACATAGCTGATAGAAACTTTGCCAAACTTTTAACTCTTTATAATTTTTAAGCATTACACTCGAACCCTTGAACCCTTGAATCCTTGAATCCTCAGGATCACTCCAACTCTTTTGGAGATGATCCTGAAAAGTTTACGGCTTAACAAATGTGTCTATCAATTTTTTGAAATAATCAGCATCAGTGGGCGGTCGCTGGATACCATGCTCAGCTAAGCAATTTTCATAGCGAGAACAATCATAAACACTTTCATCGTTTAAATACATTTCGACATCCACCAGGGATTGGGCCAGCACATTAAGAATATAATCATCTGCCTCTTCGGCCTGGGCATATAGCCTTGATTTCCATTCATCAAAGGAGACATATTCAGATATCAGTTTCATCTCAAGCAGTAAATCAAATGCCACTCTGGCCGGCATTGGATCGTTCTGCACAATATTGAATACCTGGCCGAAATTGGAGGGGTTGCCTGCAAAAAGAACGATGGATTTCACCAGAAAGTCTACCGGAGTTAGTTCGAAGGCCCAAGTGCTCATGTCAGGTGCACAGTTAACCTTGGCGCAGGCATCAACAATCATGGATTGAAAATCACTCGGATTTGTTACCCCCGTGACACTGTGATGTCCAATATTGCCCGGGCGGTACAAACAGACCGGCAGGCCCCTGGATACAGCTTCCCAGACCAGTTTTTCGGCAACCCATTTGGCCTGGCCGTATCCGTTTGTCAAATGATCGGCATATGAATCGATATCACTGTTTTCCAAATATGTTTCTTGATCTTCTCCTGCAAATATACCGTTTGTCGATATGTAATGAATCGGTTTGGTTGCCGATGTGCATGCGAACCGCAAGATCTCATGGGTACCATTTACGGCAGCAGGTTTAATTATAGGATACGAATAGACATAATTTACCAGAGAAGCACAGTGAAAGATAAAATCGATTTCTTCGGCCAATTCATTAAACTGTGCAACCGACAACCCAAAATACTTCTTTGTTAAATCACCAACAACAGGAACAATGCGTTCCTTTATATTGTCATTTAATAAATGATAATATTTTAGATTTTTTACAACGCGATGTATGGCGTCTGTTTGATCACCGCTTTTTATACGTACCAGGCAGTAAATTTTTACATGATCTTTCGTAGATTTTAACAATTCATCCAGCAAGAATGCACCTAAAAATCCTGTCACTCCGGTAATAAGGATAGACTTTGCATCAGCCAGCGACAGCGGTTTTTTCACCGGAGCAGGCCTTATGGACGCATCCAGTCGGGCATCTTCTTTGATTGAAACGCTCAGCGCAACATCTTTAGCGCCATTATTCATAAATTTAACAAGTTCTGTTACCGTCGGGTATTCATAGACATCTTTGACCATGAGTTGAACACGAAATATCTCTTCTATAAAGATCGTTAATTCCACGGCTAATAATGAGTGACCGCCAAAATCAAAGAAACTCGAATCATTTTTTATACTTTCAGGATCTAAAAAGAGAATGCGTTCCCATAGTGCCCGCATGATATTTTCCTGTTCTTTTAGAGAAGCCCCTTGGCCGAGTTGGATATCTGAAAAATCGTGTTGATATTTAGGCGGCGGTGACGGCAGTAATTTATAATTCAGTTTGCCGGTGATGGGATGGAGCGGAATATTATCCAGCTCTATATATGTACTGGGAATCATAT
>JAQYVG010000098.1 GCA_030145595.1 Desulfobacterales bacterium
GCAGCGTCGGCGGCAATGTCAGCGGAAACAGCATGCAGGTGACAAACAGCCCTTCGCTGATATTGTGCCTTCTGACCACCGCAAAGACGATCTCCCAGAAAAATCCGACCACATAGGTCACGATCACCAGCGGCAAAACGATCCACATTCCTTTTAGAAATACCGGCAAAAAATTGAGCGAAAGTTTCGAGGCCAGGTGCGATTGATACCCGGCGTTGTAAATGCCAAAGACAAGATGCGGAACCAGGGCCACAATCACCAGGGTCATGAAACGCTTAACATCCAGGCTGTCCCGCACATGGGGCCCGCCGGCGGTGACATCGGCCGGCGCAAAGAAAATCGTTTCGATGGACTCAAAAAAAGGATGTAGCCTTGCAAATCGTCCTTTCTCGGAGAAGTGTTTGCGCTGCGCATCAAAAAATCGTTTAAAAAATTTCATCAGGCCGTCTGTTCCTTGTAATAGGCAGTTTTGGCATGCACCAGAATATCGGCAAGCTCAATCTTGGAAGGGCAGACATAGGTACAAAGTCCACACTCGACACAATCCAGCAGGCCATGGGCCAGAAATTCCTCGACCGCATCCGCCAGCACCGCCTTGAAAGTCAACTGGGGCAGAATATCGACCGGGCAGACTTGGGCACAATATCCGCAGGCGATGCAGGCCCGCACTCCCCCGTGCCGATTGCAGTCCATGGGCAGGGCCGCAGTGTTAAAGTACGATAAAAATGCCCTGGAATAACTCGGTTTGTTAAAACCGGGACGTACAAAACCGAGAACCTCCTCCTGGTCGCCCGCGGGCAGCAGCAGCAATGATGTTTCGTAATATCCTAAAAAAGTGTTTTCCGCAGCAATATACCCTCTGAATAATCCACCGGCAATATAGCGGATATTTTTTTCTTGTTTGCGGTCCCCGGCCAAATGCGCCAGGGGCACCCCCGATCTGGTTCCGACATGGCCAGGATCAGAAAAAAGAGTCCCGCCCAGGGCAACGATCCGTTCCACAGGGTATTTCCCTGTTTTCAAAAGACGGGCCAGCAGCAGCAGATCCTGCCCGCTGATATACCAGCAGCGGTTGGCGTCCGGGGATGTGCGCGTGTGATACAAAAGCACCCCCGGATCAGCAGCCGGATATTTGCCAATATAAAAATGCGTAATCCACTGGTTGTATTCTGCGGGAACTTCGCGGTTGTCATGGCGGGCCGTAACATAGACATTGTCTTGCGCCAGCTTGCGCAAAATCTGGATGCCGTATGCAAAAAGCTCTTTTTGGTCTGCCAGATAGACTCCGGATGCGGGTTGAAATGCTTCGCCGGCATCCAGGCTCACAAAGACGGCCGGCGGAATTTCATCAGGATCGGCAATATCCCGATAGGGCAGCTGCCGGATCAGCGGCCAAAGACCGCCGTTAAGCAATATTTTTACCAAATTGTGGCGTTTAAGATGCCCAAGCTGTGTTTCCTGCACCTTTTCAAACGCTTCAGATGCTTCCTCGCTCTCCAGCTTAATGACAATTTCACGGATAATGCGACGCGGCCCAAAATTGATCTGTTCCACTTTCCCGCCGCCGGGTGATAAAAACTTTATTTCCGGTGCGCGTTTGTCCACAAAAAGAACCGTTCCGATCTTGACCTCGTCTCCAACCTTAACGGCAAGACGTGGCTTTATAAAAGGTATCTTTTCAGGAACAGCGGCGACATAGGCAGGGTTTGGTAATTGCTCGATCTTATTAGAAGGGCGGCCTTCAACGTTCAGGTCATAGCCTTTTTTGATGCGGATTGGATTCATTTGCCGTCCATTTTATCGTCAGATCAGGTTGCCGGTAAACGTTGAATAACTGCTGAGTGAATGATTTTAGCACCTTTTGGTTCTGTTTTCAACGTACTGAAAAAATTATTCCAATTGGAAACTTATTTCACCCTTGACATTCTTTCAAACAGATATCATTTTAAAATAATATAAGTTTTTCTATTTATATTAAAACCGCAGCTGAGCTTGAAGGGAAAACATCATGAGTGAAATAGTTCGCAAAGAGATCTGTGAATGCGTGAACTGCGGCAATGAAGCAGAAATGCTGATTACCTGCACGCTGGAACCCGCTGATGAGCCCGCTGAAAAAGTGGCTGCCGAGGCTAAATCAGAGCAGGAAGCTTCCAAACAACAGGTAAAAGGTTCGGCCACCTGCTCTCATTGCGGTAATGAAGCGGATATGTGGATAGATTTGTAAGCAAAGAACTCGCAAAGAGGAAAGGAGGTTGCCATGCCTGACAACACACCCACCCAAAATACCGGTCTTAGGGGGGTTACCATTGCCAGCACCAAAATCAGTGATGTGGACGGTGCCGCCGGCAGGTTAATATACAGAGGATACCTGATCCAGGACCTGGCTGAAAATGCGACATTTGAGGAAGTCTGCCATTTGCTGCTGTATGAAAAACTACCCGAAGAGGATGAACTTCAAGACTTCAAAGCCCGGCTGGCCGCCGAAAGGGATATTCCTGTAGAATTGATCGCCGCCTTAAAAACCCGGCCCAAGGATGCCATGCCCATGGACATCCTGCAGTCAAGCGTGGCCATGCTGGCCCATCATGATCCTGACCTTCAAGATACCTCGCGCGATTCTTTATTGCAAAAGGCCCTTAAACTGATTGCAAAATTGTCGACGATCCTGGCGGCCTGGGACCGCATCCGCAACAATAATGAGCCGCTGGCGCCAAACCCGCAGCTCGATCATGCCGCCAATTTTCTGTATATGCTTAACGGCACGGTTCCTGATGAAGAATTCGCCAGGTTTTTTGACATCTGCCTGGTTCTGCATGCCGAGCACTCTTTTAACGCATCAACATTTGCCGCCCGAGAAGTCGCCTCGACCAGGGCGCATATGTATGCCGCCGTGGCGGCGGCGGTGGGCTCCCTTTCGGGTGAGCTCCACGGCGGAGCCAACGTTCGCGTCATGGAAATGCTTATGGAAATCGGTTCCCTCGACAACGTTGAAACGTTCGTCAACCAGACATTTGACGCCGGGAAAAAGCTAATGGGTCTGGGCCATGCCGTTTACAATACAGACGACCCCCGTGCCCATATTCTGGCACCCATGTCAGAGAGAATGGGACAGCGTACCGGCGAAACCCAATGGTATGAAATGTCAAAACTTCTTGAGGTCACAGGCAAGGAAGCCTTCAAACAGCGCAAAGGCAGGGATATCTATGCAAACGTAGATTTCTACAGCGCTTCGCTTTATCATTCCATGGGGATACCGTTTGACCTCTTCACTACCCTGTTTGCCATTTCAAGAGTTGCAGGCTGGACCGCTCACGTCATTGAAGAGCAGTTTGCAGACGCAGCCCCTAAACCGATGCTGTACCGCCCGGAATCCGATTATGTCGGCGATTACTGCGGCCCGGATGTATGCGAATTCGTACCGCTTACACAAAGATAATGCACAACTCCCCGCCCCGAAAAGCGGGGAGTTGCGCCCTTAACACACCTGCTTAATTTAATAATAGCTTGGCAAGGGGTCATTTTCGGCCTAGTAAACTTTGAGAAAACAGGATGTTAGCCGAAAGGGCCGCAAGGTTTGCTTGAAAGACAAAATTTAAGAATGCCACGCCGGCGCCGGACCATTCTCAAAGAACAGCAATCCGTGAGTTATTGGCAGGCTGATGAAACAAAAGGAACTAGTCCCAAAGCTTCTTTTCCAGCCACTTTTTGACTTCGCCTTCGATGGAATAAACACCCTTGTTGTGGCCGACCGACTCTAAGAAACGCTCTTGCAGATCCCGAGGCATTTCAATTCTGGCCAATTCCTTCGCCTCTTCCGAATTTCGTCGAATCAGGTAGATTACCGGTGTTTCCTCCCAGGTGTCCACCACAAAGTAATGCGAAACATCACTGCTGGACCTGATAACATAGTTGCCGCCGGCCCAGTTGTTGCCCCATTCCAGGTAGAGTCTGACCGCCTCCTCGGGTGTCATGTCCCAGTCGATGGCGTTCAGCAGATCGTTATTCTTCTGCAGGTGTTCAAGCGTCATCATATCGTTATCTCCTCGGCAAAATTTCTATTCACTTTAACCCTAATTGAGCGCAAACACTCAACTGGTGTCCGTTGTCCTTTGTCCGTCGTCCGTTGCTAAGCAACAAGAAACGCGTTTATATTTCAAATACAGGTGAACTATCAGAAGAGGCTCTTTGAACCTGTAAAAACCACTGACAACTGACCACTGACAACTGACATCTAATCGAGTTTTGCTCGATTAGGGTAATATTAAAACAATATAATTCGAAAATACTATCCGTCAACTTTCGTAAGTTACAGGCGTATGATCATTCGTTCGGACTGTTTTATGAGACAATACTGTATCATTTGTTATCCTGAGACACATAAGCAGCATTGTCACCCACGGCAATATTTAGTTGACTCAACATTTGCGGGCATTATATATATTTTTGTACACCAGCGACCTGTATCGCAACTGTCTCAGATCATTGTTTGCCGGACCAGAGTTCAACCCTGCGTATGATTACTGCAACCATCTGTTAAAATAAAACTTTTTGCAATACTTCAACTGTCTTCTCATTTTTGGCATGTATTTTGAAGGTATCCATGATTTAAACGCAACAAATTGTTTTTTTCTCGTTAATCGCCTTACCCAAACCACGAATTTCAGAGTAATTACAGTTTTGAAACCCTGCGACAAAAATATTGTTAAAACCCTTAAGCTTGTCGATGAGATGATCGACCTGGCAGACCACGGTGATATCGAACGTGAGGATGTAGGGTGCGGCATTCTTTATGGCACCATGCGGGATTCTGCCTACAAATTAAAGCTGCTGGCTGAAAACGAAAAGGAAAAACACATTAAAAAAGGCTGGTGGAACCGAGATCGGGAATAAGCGTATGCGCGTTTCCCGACAATATAGCTTAACTCAATTAAGCGAAAGCCGAGGATGCCCCATATCCAAGGCGTCCAAGGGTGAAGTCGTAGTATGCTACTGCGAACCCTTGGCAACGCGGGAGATGGGGTATCATCGGCTTTCCCGGAGGGTAAACAAAATGAAGATTTAAAAAAAATATACCTCACTAATAGAAGAGATACAAGATTTCAAGAAAGGCAGTAAATGTGCTTTAATTTTAGTGTGATCCATAATTTCTTCATTTTGTTTGCGATCATTTGAGGTATTATTAACCCGAAACAGATAGGAGGAAAACGTGGCAAGTTTAAAAGGAACACAGACTGAAAAAAACCTATTAACTGCATTTGCAGGCGAATCTCAGGCTAGAAATCGTTACACCTATTTTGCCGGCCAGGCTAAAAAGGAAGGGTATGTGCAAATTGCAACCATATTCGAAGAAACCGCCAACCAGGAAAAAGAGCATGCCAAAAGATTTTTCAAATTCCTGGAAGGCGGCGAGGTTGAAATCATTGGAGCGTTTCCTGCCGGCATGATCGCTACAACCCTCGAAAACCTAAAAGCTGCCGCCGCCGGTGAACATTACGAGCATACGGAGATGTACCCCGGATTTGCCAAAACAGCTCGTGAAGAAGGATTTGATGCCGTTGCAGCGGCATTTGAAGCGATTTCAGTTGCTGAAAAGCAGCATGAAAAAAGATATGTTGACCTGGCGGCCAATATTGAAGCCGGCCGGGTTTTCAAGCGGGATGAAGAAGTTGTCTGGCGCTGCCGCAACTGCGGCTATCTCCATAACGGCAGTGAAGCTTTGGAAGTATGCCCGGCCTGTGTTCATCCCCAGGCCCACTTTGAACTATTAGGAGAAAACTGGTAACAAGTGGTCATTCGTCGCTGAAGATTTATAAATCAAGACTTTAATTTCTCTTAGCTGCGGACAACAGACAACGAACAACGGACATTGAGCGTTTCGCTCAATTTAGTTTATACAAACGATATTAAAAAAGGAGGAAAAGAAAAATGGCAGAAAGATTAGAAGTATATAAATGCGATCTATGCGGGAATATCATTGAAGTTCTTCATGGCGGAGCGGGCGAACTCGTATGCTGCGGACAGGCCATGAACCTTCTGGCTGAAAATACCGTCGATGCCGCCAAGGAAAAACATGTTCCGGTATTGGAAAAGACCTCGGAGGGCGTTAAAGTTTCGGTCGGGAGCGTTGCCCATCCCATGGAAGCGAAGCACTATATCGAATGGATTGAAATCATCGCCGACGGTAAGTCTTACCGGCAATTCCTAAATCCCGGTGAAACTCCTGAAGCAACTTTTAAAGTAGATGCCGAAGATGTCACTGCCAGGGAATACTGTAATTTGCATGGCCATTGGAAGGCATAACCTGAATCTTGCACAGACAATCTTGAAAATTTGTAAAAAGTAAAATATTTGACTTTTTGCGTATTTTCATAATAAAGGAGGTGATCTTATGGCTAGTTGGAGATGCAGCAACTGTGGTTACGCGCTGGAAACGGATGCGCCACCAGACCAATGCCCGTCCTGTAAGCAAAAATGCGAATTTGTCGACGCCACCTGTTATACTCCGGACTGTGCCGACCAAGGAGTTGACCAAAGAATAGGAGGAAAGGGAAAATAACATGGCTAAAGCACTGATTGTATACGCAACAAGAACAGGAGAGACGCAGAGAATCGGTGAACTGATCGCCGAAGGTCTCAGGTTTTCCGGAGTCGATGCCACGGCAAAAAACGTTAAAGACATAAGCAAGGAAACCGACCTGCAAGGCTATGATGCTGTTGTCTTGGGAGCTGCTACTTACCACGGGGATATGATGCAGGGGATGAAGACGCTGCTTTTTCTTGCTGAAAAGGCAAATCTCGAAGGCAAAGTCGGCGGCGCTTTCGGCGCTTTCGGCTGGAGCGGAGAAGCTCCTGATCGTATTTTCAATACCATGAAGAATATCTTTAAAATGGAGATGACCAGCGATCCCTTAAGGTTGAAATCAACCTCGCTCGGCGGCGGCCATGAAATGGCACAGGATTACGGGCGTGCAATCGCCAAAAAACTAATGCCCTAATAAAATTGCGAAGCAATTCTATTAAAGGAGGAGAGTATGACGACACCAAAACATTGCCCTGGCTTTGAATCGTTTAAGACTTTACAATCGTTTATGTGCAAATGCGACAACTGTGGCGTGGAAGTCGAGATATTTTCAGACGAATTCGATAAAACTCATAAATGCCACGCTTGCAATCAACAAATTGACTTCACCCAATGTACATTTGATGCCGGAGTTTAGCAGGTCTTTTTTGGCCGGCCGGAGAGGCCTTGAAGCCTTACAAATCTAATGTTCTATGCGGGAGTGTTTTTTATGTTTGTAGTAGGATTACAGGGAAGCCCCAGAAAAAAGGGTAATACAAACTTTCTGCTTTCGGCATTTATGAGCGAGGCCGAGCGGTTAGGGGCTCGGACGCATGTTGTTGAAGTGGTTAAAAAAAATATTCGCCCATGCCTGGGTTGCGGATTCTGTGAAAAGAACGGTTTCTGCATCACTAAAGACGATGATATGAAACCTGAAATCTATCCTTTGCTGCGCGAGGCCGATGTGATCCTGATGGCCTCGCCCATTTATTTTTATAATGTTACCGCCCAGCTAAAGGCGCTGATTGACAGGACTCAGGCGCTCTGGTCTAGAAAATATAAATTGAACATAACCGACCCGGCCAGAAACTATCGGCGTGGCTTTCTGCTCTCCCTCGGTGCCACCAGAGGGAAAAATCTTTTCGAAGGCGTTCACCTGACGGCGCAATACTTCTTCGATGCTGTTGGAGCCGGCTATAACGGCAGCCTGACATACTGGCAGATCGAAGAACCAGGTGATATGGAAAAACATCCGGCCGTCATAAAAGATGTAGAAAAATCTGTGGCCGATCTGCTAAAACCGTTGCAAAACCGCAAAAAGGTTCTGTTCGCCTGCCGCGAAAATGCCTGCCGCAGTCAGATGGCCGGAGCCTTTGCCCAACTTCTGGGGGGCGGCAAACTGGATGTAATGACGGGCGGCAGCATCCCGACCGACAAAATCAACCCTGTCATGGTTGAAGTCATGCAGGAAAAGGGTATCGACATGGCCTACCGTCAACCCCGCTCCCTGGAGGCGACTATATCGGTACTGCAACCGGACGAGATAATAACCATGGGCTGCGGGGAAGAATGCCCGCTGGTACCGGGTGCCCGGAAACAAGACTGGGACCTGCCCGACCCTGCCGGCAAGTCGATCGATTTCATGCGCCAAATCCGTGACGAAATCGAAACAAAGGTAAAGGACTTCATTGGAAAATAAAATAGTGTATTATAATCTGTGTAATCTGCGAAATCTGTGGATTAAAATATAAAATGGAGAAAAAAGGGTACAACCAGAAGAAATGTATCAATGCCAGACGGCAAGCTGCGGATGCATCTATAACCCGGACAAAGGTGACAGAAAAGGAAAAATTTCCAAAGGCACGCGCTTTGAAGATCTTCCGGATGACTGGAAATGCCCCATATGCGGTGCCGGTACGAAAATTTTTAAACCATTAGCCGGACCTGGATCTGCGGCTGAAAGTTAAATTCATCTTCTTAAGAACAAAAACAACTATCTAAAATGGAGGAGAAAAATGGACAAATATGTTTGTGAGGTTTGCGGTTATGTTTACGATCCTCAGCAAGGCGATCCCGACAACGGTATCGACCCCGGCACAAAATTCGAAGATCTGCCCGATGACTGGGACTGTCCGGTGTGCGGCGCTTCAAAAGATGATTTTGAATTAGAATCTTAGTTCAAAATCATCCGTAAGCGGATATGGACGTAACGTTTGAACGAAATGCCGGTGCCCTTTTCTGTCTGAACACGTGGGTTTGACATAAAAGGGCACCGATGTTTACAAGAACCTGCCTTAGACTTATAAAAAATGCGAATTGAGGAAATCATATGAAACCGGTCGAAATTGCAAAAGGAGTTTATGACGTTGGTGTTAATGACTGGAATATAAGGGATTTTCACGGATATTCCACATACCAGGGCACCAGCTACAATGCGTTTTTAATTATTGATGAAAAGATCGCCCTGGTTGATACTGTTAAAAAGGATTTCTCAGATCAACTATTGGCAAATATCACTAAAATTGTTGACCCCAAAAAGATTGATTATGTCATCAGTAATCATACGGAAATGGATCATTCCGGTGGTTTGCCCCGCGTGATGCATAGAATCGGAGAAGATAAACCGTTGTATTGTTCAAAAATGGGCGCTAAAAATCTCGCCCGACATTTTTCGCAAAAATGGAATTACCATGCCGTTGGAACCGGTCAAGAGCTGAGCCTGGGTGCCAGAACCCTTATGTTTCTGGAGACCCGCATGATACATTGGCCGGACAGCATGTTTACCTATTTGAAGGAGGACAAGATTCTCTTTGCCAGTGATGGATTCGGTCAGCACTATGCCGGGCATGAGAAGTTCGATGATCAAATCGGCGACGAAATCATGTGGCATGCTAAAAAATATTTTGCAAACATTCTTTTACTGTATTCTCCGTTGATACTCAAACTGCTGGACAAGGTAACGGAACTGGGTCTGGAAATCGATATGATTTGTCCGGATCACGGGATTATCTGGCGCAAAGATCCTGGAAAAATTATCTCCGCCTATGCCAAATGGGCCAATCAGGAATCCGAGAAAAAGGCTGTGATTATTTACGATACCATGTGGCAAAGCACCGAACAAATGGCCGAAGCCATCGCATCCGGCCTGTATAAGGAAGGTGTCAATGTCAGGCCCATGCACCTTCGCAAATGTCACCGCAGCGACATAATGACGGAAGTCATTGATGCACGGGCCGTTATTATGGGATCTCCGACCTTGAACAATGGTCCCTTTCCAACCATAAGCGACTTTTTAACCTACATGAAAGGACTTAAGCCTAAAAACAAAATCGGAGCGGCCTTTGGTTCCTATGGCTGGAGCGGTGAGGCCGTCAAGCTGATCAGCAACGAGCTTGAAGCCATGAAATTCGATCTTGTAGATCCGGGGATCAAGATCCAATATGTGCCCGATCAAGAGGATCTCAACGCCTGCATAGAGTTTGGCAAAAAAATCGGCCAAGCCGTCAACAGATAACTGCTGTGAAAGTACCGGATGTTGACCTTAGCAAATGCAATCTCTGCGAAATCTGTGTGGAGGTATGCCCCGTTGTTTTCAAACTTAATAAGGCCGGCTACATCGAAGTTGCCGAGCTTTCCATGTATCCCCTAACCGAGGTAGATGAAGCCATCAAAAACTGCCCGGAGGACTGTATCTTCTGGGTAGACGATTAACCCAGATATCTCATGAAAAAATACAATGAGCATTAGAAAGCTCAAGAAAAAGGTTTGCAGCCTTTTGAATCAAAACGATTTTGCCGGAGGGTTGGAAGCGATTCGCCAATACCCCGCACGCCAAGTGGTCAATCCTCTTTTTTCTTTTATACTAAGCGGTGATGAGCTTGTAAAATGGCGAGCTGTCACTGCCATGGGTGCTGTTGTTGCCGATCTTGCGGCAAATGAGATGGAATCCGCGCGCGTCGTTATGCGTCGCTTTATCTGGAATTTAAACGATGAATCCGGAGGCATCGGCTGGGGTTCCCCCGAGGCCATGGGTGAGATTATGGCCCGGCATAGCGGCCTGGCTGCAGAATATGCTAAAATTATTGTGTCTTATATTCAACCGCACGGAAATTTCATCGAACACGAGCTTCTTCAAAGGGGTGTTCTCTGGGGTCTGGGGAGACTGGCTCGAGCCCGGCCCCGATTGGTTAATGAAGCGGCCGGTTTCCTGCGGCCATATCTGGAGTCTGACGATCCAACCCTGCGGGGTCTGGCGGCATGGACGGCCGGAGCGATCGGCGACGAATCGACGGCGCCTTTGCTTCAGAGCCTTTTAAATGATGAAACCACGGTTAATATCTTTCTTGCCGACCGGCTGGTTGCCTGCCCGGTAAGTCGTCTGGCAAGGGAGGCGCTAAACGAATTTAAAGCTGCGTAGAGAGCATATTTCCTATGAAGCAGGACCGCATCAAGTGGAACGAAAAATATCTTAACAAAACCTATCCACTGGAACCCGCAGGTATTGTAAAGGAATATCATCACCTGGCGCCCGTGGGAAGAGTACTCGATCTGGGAGCCGGTAATGGGAGGAACGCCCTCTTTCTGGCAAAACAAGGGTTTGATGTCATCGCTGTGGATGTCTCCGATGTGGCTATAAACGGTCTTTCCGGAGTTCATCCCCGGCTGCATCCACTCTGCCATGATCTGGATGACTATGACATCCCCAAAGAATACTTCAGCCTAATTTTAAATATCCGGTTTTTGAACCGGCGGCTGTTTCCTCATATCTGCGAAGGGCTCATCCCCGGCGGTCTTCTTATCTTTGAAACCTTTATAAAGACTCCGGAGAAAGATAGCTCCCAGCCGTCCTGCCGCGATCACCTTTTGCTGGAGAACGAACTTTTACATGCGTTTTTAGCTTTCAAAATCCATTTTTATCAGGAAAAAAAACATCACCGCCACAAGGAACACGCCTATATGGCCTCGCTGGTAGCCACCAAGCAATATTGAATAAGTAGTTTCCAATTCATAAATGAGGGATTTTTTTGATGAGCAAGGCCGCACAAGGGTTTTCGCCCGAGGCGTACTTTAGTACGTCGAGGGCG
>JAQYVG010000099.1 GCA_030145595.1 Desulfobacterales bacterium
CTATATGCCTGTGGTTATTTTTTTCGCATGCCTTGATCTTGAACAAAAATCCTCATTTATGGATGGACACTAGTTAGAAGTGATCAGTAAGGGAAAACTGATTACTGATAACCGAATTAATTACACTGTTTCTGATTATTGACATAAAGTATAAAATCAGTATAGTATTTTTTGTAAGATTTTTAGGGTTTTCAACAAATAATATCTTGTGTGAAAAGGCGAGCCCTTTGAAATCGGATGAGCTGTGAGGTTGCATATGAACATCGTTGAAAAGATTCAAGCATTATTAAAAGAGGCCGAGCTTTATCACTCCATGGGATTACTTGACGAGTCCATGGGAAAATATGATGAGGTTATGGAACTGATTCAGGGTAATGAGCAGCTTAAAAGCAAAACGAATCTGGTTGCCGGAATAACAAAAAAAATCGATACTATAGTAAAAGATATGCACAAAGTTGAAGCCGCGAAAGATCACCCTGAAGTCTCTGCCAAAGTTCAGGATCTTATCAAAAAATTATTCACTGTTTCGGAAGATAAGGACCAGGACGCTGTTGCCCTTGACGGAGCCATTACCCTGGCAAAATTCGGCCAGCATGAGAGAGCATTATTAGAATTTAATGAATTGTTGGCGAAAGATTCAGTTCGGGTAGTCGCCGCTAAAAATATTATCCGCTGCCATATGGAAAATACTTCAGTGGATGATGCGGTTGATCAATATGAGCAATGGCTTTCCAGCGATTTATTTGTGCCCGGAGAATTGAAAAAACTTCGTTTTTTTCTGGGAAACCTTCTGAAAAAAGAGGGGGTCGAAAAAAAACTTCCTGCGGCAGAAACACCGGCAGCGACCCCGGAACCGACTATCGAAATGCCTGTAATTGAGGATTTTAAAATCGAAGGACTCGAGATCGAGGAAGATGAATATGATGATGAGGTCCTTGATATCCATTCCATCGGCATTACCCTCGAAAGCGGTTCCCTAAAGGGAGATATGGTGGAACTGGACGTCCGTTTCCAGTCCGGCAATGTAATCAGCCTGCTGATTGCAGGCACTGATGAGGATATAATGGCACTATTCAACGTTGGGGAGACAATTCATAACATCCAATTTTATTCCCCTATCGCCCTGTTCAGTAGTAGCGTTATCGTTACCGCCAAGACGCAGATTGAATCCGGTCCCAGACGCGGAGATTACAGCATAGACCTCCAGGTTGTCGATACTTGATGGCGTCGTAAAAAGTCCCATCTACTGCGCTTGTCCGCCGTCAGTGTGGTGGGCTTGTCCGCCTCAGGTGGGTTGTATTTAATGAAAGATCTTGATAAATCTGAAAAATTTATTTAATATATACCCTTACTTTTATTATTTTTCTATGGCCATAATATCATCTGCTTAGACTGGGAAAGCGCTCTATTAAGGCCGGGCAAATTTACTTGAGACTAAAATGTATGGCTATTGTTAATATAAAGAAACGGGAAATCGAATGTAAGATCGTATATTACGGACCCGGCCGATGCGGTAAAACTACTAATCTTGACTACATTTTCAAAACTTACAAAAAACAGGTTGAAGGCGAGATGGTGTCGGTCGACACAGAGGGAGATCGCACCCTTTTTTTTGATTTTCTTCCAATTGGGATTGGAAAAATAAAAGGTTGTGAGGTCAAGATCCAGTTGTATACCGTTCCCGGCCAAGTTCATTACAGCTCCACCCGCAAACTGGTTTTGCGGGGCGTCGACGGAGTCATTTTTGTAGCTGATTCCCTGAAAGTCAGGCGGGAAAAAAATCTGGAATCCTTAAAAGATCTCCAGCATAATTTAAAAGAGTACGGCCTTAGCCTTTTTAAAATACCACTTGTTATACAGCACAACAAAAGGGACCTTGCCGAACAGGGCTTTTCTCTGATGTCCATCGAACAGATGGAAAGGGATATAAATCGACAGTTGAAAGTGCCTTCTTTTCCTGCCAGTGCCATTACAGGGCAGGGGGTCGGAGCCACCTTAAAAGAAAGCATGGTAGTAACTCTTAGATCACTCAAAAAAGAAATGGGAGTGGGGTAGCAAGAAACATCCATGGGTATCTCCGTTCTATCCGGCAATCTTGAATTTTTAAATCTGGGGGAGATTATACAACTCCTGGGCTCAAACTCCAGCACCGGTGTTTTGCGCATAACGAGCAAATACGCCCAGCAACCGGGCTTGATATATATTGTTAACGGTAATCCGATAGACGCTTCAACCGGATCTGCCGCCGGTCTCGATGCCGTAAACGCTCTTTTTGGATGGCTTGTGGGCGAATTTGAATTCAGCGAGGAAAGCGTCGAAAATAAAAATGTGATCAAAAAAAATCGCATGGAAATTCTGTTAGACGGCTTAAGCCTGCTGGATGACGGTTATATCGAAATACGGGGTCCGGTTCCTTATGACAAAAAAACAAAAGACCCTTCCACAAAAGAGCTGGCCCTGCCAATAATCAGAGGGCCGCTGGTGGACTACCTGTATGTGGTCGATGAGGAAGATGCTTACGATGGCAGTAAAATAACTGTCGAGGGCAAGTACGGCAGTTGGTTTTGGGTCATTCTGGATGGGACCGCTGAGATTTATAAAGAAACTCCTGAAGGGCCTTTGTCAATACTCAAAATCGGCGAAGGTGCCTTTGTCGGGAGCATTGCTTCTTTTTTAGTTTCCGGCAGTGTCCGTAGTGCAACGATTAAAGCCGTGGGCAATGTTCAATTGGGGGTGCTCGATTCGCAGCGTCTTAGCATCGATTGTTCGAAGATGTCTCCAGATTTCAAAACGTTTGTGATCAGTCTTGATAAAAGGTTAAAACAGGTTATGGACCGGGCCGTTGACATCCAATTAAAAAAGGTTTCAATAGAAGAGTTTATCAAAGGCAAAAAACCGGTCATGAAACAGGATGAAAGCCATGAAAAACTGTTCATGATTACAGCAGGTGAAGCATGCATTGTCCGCAAGGCAAATCATGGTTATGTGCCGCTGGCGACCCTTGAAAAAAGAGATTTTTACGGTCATGTACCCTTCCTTGATATGGGGCAAGAACCGTTTTCTTCCATGGTTTTAGGATCGAAGGACCTTAAGGTACGCGAGATAGACCCTAAAATTTTCCAGAATGAGCATAATCAGCTTTCATCCACTTTTAAAAATATTATCGAGCATCTGGCAACCCGTATCTCGGCGGCCACAATAATAGCATCCGATTTTCACAAAAAAATTGCCCTGAAGAAAACAAAAAAATAATAAAAGACAATTATTGAGCAGTACATTATTTCACGCAAAGGCGCAAAGCCCGCAAAGGAAAACAAAGATAAATTTTTTATAATCTTGGCGTCTTTGCGCCTTTGCGAGAGAATCTTATTTAATACCGGTTTATCCGGCTTAGGTGAAAACTATGATGCAAGAAGAGAGAAGACTGTATCCAAGAGTCGATGCTCTTAATCTTATCGCGTATGATTTTATGGATGACGATGGTCAGGTGGTTATGCGTGGAATGGGAAAGACCTTGAACATCAGTGAAGGCGGCATCCTTCTGGAAACACATATTCAAATTGAGCAGCAATACAACGTTTTGCTGTCAATCGGTCTGGAAAATGATCTGATTGATATCAAAGGAAAAGTTGTTGATTCCAGGCCGGGCAAGGTGGATAAGTTCGAATCCGGGATTAAGTTTCTTGAAATAGGCGAAACAGAACTTGTTATTTTAAAATTATACATAAAAGAATTCAAAAACTCTCATTAGGACAAATTTAATGGAACAGGCCGTGTTTGAAACTGATTTCAAGGACCTCAATCTTTTAAAACGAGGGAAAGTCCGGGACATATACGATCTGGGGGACCGGCTTTTAATGGTAGCTTCGGATCGTCTTTCCGCTTTTGATGTAATTATGCCGGACCCCATTCCTGATAAAGGCAAAATTTTGACCCAGATATCCCTTTTCTGGTTTAAAATAATGGAACCTCTGCTACCCAATCATGTAATTTCAAGCGACGTAGACAACTTCCCGGCTCCATGCAAACCTTATATCGACATTCTTCGTGATCGAAGTATACTTGTTCAAAAAACGCAGCCGCTGCCCATCGAATGTGTTATCAGAGGCTATATTTCAGGATCCGGCTGGTTAGATTATCAAAAATCCGGAAGAATCTGCGGAATAAAACTGCCGCAAGGCCTGCAAGAATCAGACAAACTCCCCGAGCCTATTTTTACGCCGTCAACAAAAGCAGAAATCGGACATCATGATATTAATATCGATTTTGAAGAGGCTGTAAAAAAAATAGGAATAAAGCCGGCCGAAACGGTCAAAGCGCTGAGCCTGGCGATCTATAAGCATGGGGCTCAGCAGGCTGAAAAAAAGGGCATCATCATTGCGGATACCAAGTTTGAATTTGGTTTTGTGGGCGACAATATTATTTTGATTGATGAAGTGCTCACTCCCGATTCCTCCAGGTTTTGGCCCCAGGTCTCCTATAAACCGGGCGGTCCGCAAGAGAGTTTTGACAAACAGTACGTCAGAGATCACCTGATTTCCATAAATTGGAACAAAAAGCCGCCGGCACCATCTCTGCCTGAAAATGTAATCACAAATACCCGTAACAAATACATGGAGGCACTAATACAACTTACCGGCACAAAACCGGATTTCTAGTAAAGAATCCTGACCAATAGGAACAGGCTTTTCAGGACTAAATAAAGAATATTCATGCATTTTAAAATTGAAACTGTAAAGCTGGCCAATATCGATTGCACGGATAACACCTACCGTATCACCACCGCAACGAATATCGACGATCTGACAGCCTCCATTAAAAAGATAGGCTTGTTGAATCCCCCATTATTACTGAAAAACAACTCGGAATATATGATTGTTTGCGGATTCCGCAGGATTGAAGCATGCCGTATTTTAGGCTGGTCCCAGGTCAAAGCAAGGATATTGGATCCTGGAACCCAAAAGGCTGATTGTGCCAAAATTGCCGTCACCGATAATGCCCTGCAAAGGCCTCTTAACCTGATCGAACAGTCAAAATCACTGGCATTAATATCCGGCTTTATTAGAGATAATGTTGTGTTAGCCCGGGAATTATCGACCCTGGGATTGCCTGAGAATCAATCTGTAATAAAAAAAATTGAGGAGATATGCCATCTTTCCCGGCCCATTCAAAGAGCCATACTGTCTGATATTATTTCCTTGGCCATGGCGCTGGAACTGGGCAAGTTGGCACCTGATGTCGGAGCCGGCTTTGTAGAGCTTTTTGAAAACCTCAAATTGAGCCTTAACAAACAAAGAGAAATAGTAACTTTTGTGCAAGAAATTGCGCTGCGCGAGGAGATTGCTATTTTGGAGGTACTTAATGACGATCGTTTGCAAGCAATTCTAAATCAAACAGATCTTGATAAAAATCAAAAGACTCGCATAATAAGATTCTATTTAAAGCAACGGCGTTTTCCTGCCATAACAAGTGCTGAAAGGGCCTTTGAAAAGCTGATTAAAGAATTAAGGCTTCCAAGCGGAATAAAATTAATTCCTCCTGCCAACTTTGAAGGTTCAATATACACTTTGACTTTTAATTTCAAGGATTTGTCTGAGCTAATAGAACACAAAACAACCTTCGATGAGATTACCCATAATCCTTATATAAAGAAAATTCTGGGGTAGTAACAGAAAGCTTGATCAATACCTTCCAAAAACCCGCCCCGCAAGGGAAAAATAGCATAATTTGCTTGACTAAATCAAAAATACCATTTATACAGGGTTTAAAAAAATAAATGTGGTTCAGTAAATTATGGGAATCAAAGAACGGAAAGAACGGGAACGTGGAAGAAGGCGGCAGCAAATCATGATCGCCGCCAAAAGGGTATTTTCCGAAAAAAGCTTTAACAAAGCCACAATGGAAGATATCGCCAAAGAAGCGGAGCTCAGTCCCGGAACAATCTACCTGTATTTCAAAAACAAAGATGAGTTGTTTGCCTCCCTTTCCTTGAGGATCCTCCATTATATGAGCATTAGACTGGAACATGTCCTCAAAGAAAAAGATTTAGATCCTTTCGAAAAAATACAAGCCCTCCAGGAAGCCCTGTATGAAGTTTACGAATTCGATCCTCTGGTGTTAATTAATATGTTTCACCTTCAATCGAGTGAAACCCTAAGAAATTTATCACCGGATCTGCTTGCAGACATCAAAGAGTTGTCCCGACTCTCTTTCGGATCAATGGCTAAGATATTTGAGCAAGGCATTAAAAACGGCGAATTTATTGACAAGCACCCTGTAGCTCTGGCTGACATTGTCTGGGCTTTATTTTCAGGTATTGTTCTTTGGGAAGAAAGCAAACGTTTGATCGACAACAGAAAAGACTACTTGAAGTCTACCCTTGAAACGGCATTTGAGATTTTTGGCCAAGGTATTAAAGTTTTTCCTGAGCCTGTAAGCTGAATTTGAACGAATCTAAACGATTCAGCGCCTGCTCGGAAAACACTTTGCATCCTTTGCCAAAGTTTGTAGAACACGGCAATTTAATATAAACCTTAACCGCAAAGAAAGGGGGTGGTAAAAGCCATCTGAATCGGTTTTTATTTTATCCACCGGAGACCTTGATGCTGATTTAATGCCCTACCATTCCAAAACGGTTGGTCTTAAAACTGACACCTTACAGGAACGTTTTTATATTTTAAAAGCGCCTGGAAATCGTGGTCAGCAAAGACTTGATGCAAAATAAAACAAGCAGAGGCTCCGGTCAATCAACCTAATATTTCAAACCTTAAGGAGGTGTGCTGATGGCACTATTTAACCCTTATGCGAAGGGGTTTAATCAACCGGTAGATGCAATACCCGGACGCGGATGGTCTGTTATTCTTGCAGGTACGACCATCAACTTATGTCTGGGTTGCCTGTACGCTTGGTCCGTCTGGCTCAAGTACCTTACAAACGACGCCTACATGAAGGCCCACGGCTGGTCCGGCGCTCTGACTTCAGAGCAGGCTTCAAACCCCAAATCATTGTGTATTATAATCTTTGCCCTGCTCATGATTCCCGGCGGAAAGATTCAGGATAAATACGGACCCTCGGTGGCCGGTACCCTGTCTGCCGTCTGCATGGGAATAGGTATGATTATCGCCGGTACGATGCATTCCTACGGCGGAATCCTGTGGGGATTCGGAGTCGGCGGCGGTATCGCCATGGGCATCGGTTATGCTGCTCCGGTCCCGGCAACAAGAAGATGGGTCGGACCGCACCAGGTTGGTGTCATGATCGGCATCACCGTTGCCGGTTACGGTGGCGCGGCCTTCTACGTGGCCCCGCTCATCAAGTGGCTGATTGTAGCCTATAGCCTCTCGCTCTCATTTGTGGTACTGGGTATCGCTTATTTGATCGTTATAGCTATCGCGGCGAACGTGCTGGCATGGCCGGAAGAAGGTTATGTGCCGCCCCAACCGACAACAGTGGCAGCCAAAGCAGCCGCCGCATCGGCGGTGGACTGGACCGCGGGAGAGATGCTCGGAACCTGGCAGTTCTATGCTCTGGTCGCCCTTTTCTGCTTGAACACCCAGTCAGGGCTGCTCATCATCGGCCACGCCGCCAAGATCGTTAAGCCCTTCCTGGAGAGTGGCTTTATCCTGGTGGCTGCCGGCGGTTTTGTGAACGCTGCGGGCCGGGTCGGAACAGGCAAGTACTCGGACATTATCGGCCGGGACAAGGCTTACATACTCAATGCCGGTGTTGCGGCGCTCTGCATGTTCACACTGCCCATGATGATTGCGGCCAAATCGCTTCCCATGACGTTCTTAGCCTGTATGATCGGCTACTGGGCATACGGCGGCGGGCTGGCCCTGATGCCTTCTTACACGGCTGACTTTTACGGCCCCAAGAACCTGGGCTTCAATTACGGCCTCGTGTTCATGGGCTGGGGCTTCGGCGCATTCATGCCCAAGCTGGCCGGTAGAATCAGAGACGCGACCGGATCGTACGACATGGCATTCTACATTGCGGGCGGACTGCTCATCTTGGCTTGTGTTATTGCCTTGGTGACCAAGAAACCTCAAAAGGCAGCAGCATAAAGCCGGTCGATCTGGTAGATTAAGATCAACCGTAGATTAAAAAGGCGGGAAGGGCCAAAACCCTTTCCGCCTTTTTTTATACAAATAAAATCGTACGATTGTATGATGAATTCGATTTTTATGAATTCATCAATGGTATAATGCGAATCTGGTTACAACGTCTACAACCGGTGCCATCATCTCTCTTAAAAACGGTGTGCCTGAGAAACGGTCGATGAGCACCAGGCCCAGAATAATAAACGGGCCGATCTTTGAGTATATTCGCCAGACACGCTCACCGGGCAATACCAGGTAGATCAGTCTGCTTCCGAAGAGCGGGGGAATGGGTATGATATGATAAGCGGTCACGGCAACACTTACACTGACTAGAACCTCAACGACACGGTCGGTCCAGAAAAAATACTTAACGTAACCCGCACTGAGTGCCAGGGTCAGGCTGGCATAAGGGGCGATGAGCGATATGAGGAACCAGCCAAGCTTTTGCCTTTTGAACCTTATCTTTTGATCATCCACCTGACGGCCCCAGGCGAAACCGCCCAGAATAAAGACGATGGTACCCAAAATGTCCAGGTTGGCTAAGGGGTTGAAGTCGAAACCGGCCTCTTCCCCGTCAGGCTTTGTTTTTGAGAAGGCTGAGGCAAATAAACGGGTAAAACCGGAACCAAAAGTTACGATGATGAGCAAAGTTATAAAGTGATATAGAAGTTCTTCTGAATTGAAGCTTTTTATGGGCAAGGCAAGTCCTCCGAGTTTTAGTTGGCGCGAGTATAGAGATAATAAGGCATCTGTGTCAAACAAAAAAGTGATACCTTTGAAAGCGGAATTGTCCTTGAACCGCGTAAAATTTTAACATATTTAACTGGGCAGGCAAAATTGGACATTTTCAAAGGTCTAAGGAAATGGACTTAACAAATAACAGAGAAAAGAGGGCCGTTTTAGTCATCGACGGGGACCGGAGCGCATCTGAAAAGCTCAAGAATCTGTTTGGCGAACGGGGGTATCTGGCCTATTCGGCAGGTACTACAGAAGAAGCCCTGAAATTAGCCCAAGAGAAAAGAGTGGTTGTGGCCTTTTTGACCCTTGGACAACCGGGCCTCGACTCGGGGAGGCTAATAAGGCACTTGAAAAGGGGTGAAAGTGCTGAAAATATACCGGTAATTGTAATTTTGGAAAGTTATTTGGAAGATCTGGTAGCATCGGCGTTGAAGGCCGGAGCGGTGGATTACCTCATCCGGCCGATCGATTCTGAGGAACTTATCAGAAGGACAGGTGTTCATGCCAGACTCAAAGAGGACAACAAGGCGATGGCTGAGTCGCTGGAGCGCTACAAAGAACATTTTGGCGGAACAGAGGTAGGGCTGTTTTTTACCAGCAGAGACGGCGAACTCCTGGACTGTAACGAGACTCTGGTCAAAATGCTGGGATACGAACTGAAAGATGAACTTTTGCACCGTAATGTTGAAGAGACAATCTATTTCAATCCGCTGGAGCGCAGCAAGTTCCGAACGGCCATTGAGGATCGAGGTGTGGTTAAGGACTTTCGGGTTACTTTCCGGCGTAAGGGCGGAGATCCGGTCTCGATACTCATCTCCGGTCATGTCGAACGGAACGATGACGGCGCGGTTGTAGGATACCGGGGTGAAAACGTCATTGTACAAGAGAACGATCCGCCGGCGCCGCGTAAAGGGCTATTGTCCGGCCTGCTGCCAATGCTTTCGGGCCGTTTTCATTCCTTGTTCAGCGCCAGCGAACTTTTAGGGGACCGGTACGAAAAAGTGAATAGATTGGGTCTTGGAAGTTTTGGCGAAGTATGGAAGGTTAGGGATATACGAAAAGACCCCCCGGAATTTTTTGTGGCCAAGATTCCCCTTAGCAAAAAGCTTAACGCCAAATTCGAAAAGGAAGCCCATATCTTAAAGAGTCTGGCCGCTCATGACGGGGTGCCTAAGGTTCGCGAAATTATAGATGAAAAGAATAAAAGGGTGCTGATTCAAGAACTTATCCCGGGAAAAACACTTTTTGAGATAACTGAACGGGAACTTGAGGAAAAGGAGGCGGAGTCGGTCATTATCCAGTTGATTGATGTGGTGGCCCATGCCCACAACCTGGCAATTATCCACCGTGACATAAAACCGGGCAACGTGATGGTGAAGCCGGACGGAAGAATCATGCTGCTGGACTTCGGTGCTGCCAAGGAACTCAAGGAGAGATCGATATCCGATACGGTCACCGGCTCCCGGCCCTTTATGTCTCCGGAACAGATTATGGGCCGAAGTCAGCGGCGCTCGGACGTGTGGGCGCTGGGGGTCGTCATGTTCATCCTTTACACCGGGATGTTTCCGTTTTATAACGCAGTGGAAAAGGTGCTCATGGACATGATTCTGGAACTGCCGCCACCGCATCCCAGTAAACTCAACGAGAGCATCCATCCCGAGATCGAGCGCATCATCCTGCAATGCTTGGAAAAACCACCGGAAAACCGCCATGCAGATGCAGGCGCTCTCAAGGATGAGATAATTAACATATTCCCGGATTATGGGAAAACGATCTTGCCGCTTTTTTAAATCCTGCCGGCATATGCGGCCACATCCATCACCATAATTACCACATCCATATCTTCGCCGTGGCGGTTTTTCATAAGCCCTTCTATCACCGCCCGGGGACTGAAACCGGCTTTTTTGAACATGACCAGGGCGCTGTGGGCTTTAAGGGGGAATTCCACCATCAGTTTCTCCAGCCCGAACTCATGGGCAAGGTCGACAAGCTCGTTGATCATCAGGGTTCCCAGACCCTTTTCGTGGAATTCCGGCTCCACAACAATTCTAATGGTGGCCAGGTGTTTCCGCCAGCCGTAGGCCACCCGGTGAATGCTCGCATTGGCCACCACCTTGTTGTCTATTAAAGCCAAAAGAGGAAAAACCTTGCTATAGTCCAGTTGGGCGAACCACTTGTCAAGAACTTGCGGGTCGGTAACGTCGTTGCGCACATACTGGAGTACTGCAGGTGAAAGCCGGCCGAAAAAGTCCCCCACCAACCGGCGGTCAGTTTTGTCCATGGGCCGTAAAACAGTTATAGTGCCGTCTTTAAGCTTTCCGGTCTTTTTGAGTTCCTGTATGCTTGTCATTTTGCGCTCCCATATAGTTACTTAATTGAAAAATTTGTGGCAAATATTTTTTTGGTTCCCTGCTACAGCTTCAATAAGGTCGGGATCTCCGTTAGACTACAACCGTCTTGTACAGTTTAGGTTCCGTGTATAAGCCTGTCTGCGAAGAGCTCAGGGAGGCCGGCAGCAATAATTTTTTCCATAGTTGTGGTGCAGTCATATTCCACCAGCCTGAAACTTACAGTTTTGCTTTCAGTGTCGAAGATGAAATATGAAGATCTGGGATCACCATCCCGGGGTTGGCCGACGCTCCCGGGATTCAGAAGGTAAAACTCCTCGCTGTCGAGACGGATGACGCCGTCTGTGGGAATATCAACAGGCGCTACCTTTCCCCGAACGTCCATGCGCCAGATCTTGCTCTTGTGAGTGTGGCCGAAAAGGCATACATTGGTTTCACCCC
>JAQYVG010000009.1 GCA_030145595.1 Desulfobacterales bacterium
CCCCGAAAAGAGTAATACCCTAATTGAGCGTAAACAAAACCGAGAACGATAATAACGTGTTTATTTCCAAAGAACATTTTGATAGTTCACTCCCGTTTCTATATCTCTACCAGAAAAGAAATATGAATTCTGCTATTTTATCTCGGCTTGAATTTGTCAAATATATCAAACATATATCATCTCCACCTTGTTGCCTATTAATTTCACCTTACCGGAGTCAGAGGCTCCGGGCGGGCCGCATTCTTTATGCTGTATTATCTTTTCATTGTAAAATGATGATCCTTCGCATACTAAATTGGAACAATCCGTTTGATAATTTGACTAAAAAAGTCTTGGGACCAAACATCCAGGGATCGTTTGTCTCGGATAAAAGGTGTCACTTCCCGGCGAACCTGTTCCACATTAAGATTATCAATGGCTTGTTGCAACAAATGCTGGAGCTTATCAGGAGTCAATGGGTCGTTATCCTGATAATCACCTGACTGGCGCATCCTCGCTTCAAGGTGACGAATCCTGACTTCTGGGAACCTGCCCGAATACCATGCCAAGTCATACCAGTCGCGGCCTTTTACCCGTGTCTTCCATCTCCTGCAAAGGATTGCATGCAGCTTTCCTGCAAAGAGATCCGGCAAACAGTAGACGCGAACAAAAAATGGAATGGGTTGCAAAATATACTCAGTTTCAGTTTCAAACCCACCTGGAGGGTCAATATCCACCTCAAGTCTGATCTTGAGTTTGCGGGATGGATGCAGATCTCCCAACAACGCCCGATCCGCTTCAATCACGATCAACTGTTTGTAGGTATTTGTCTTCAGGAATGCCGACTCAATGGCACTCTCCCGTTTTTTTTGGCGACCCTCAAACTCTACATGGAATCCGAAACTGCTGATTTCACGCTGAAGCGCATCTCCATAAACACCTAACGAGAATGAAGCGTCGGGCTTAATCAGGGAAAAGTCCAAATCTTCTGAGTATCGATCCAGCCCATGCAACACCCGAAGCGCCGTGCCACCGTAAAATGCAGCATGTTCAAAGAATTTCGCGCGCCAGAGCCCAAGCAGGGAAATCTCTTGCAAAATTTCCCTCAGGGCATTGATATAGTCGTCGCGGCTACGGCACTCATAGCGATCCAACATGTTTCGAATGGCTTCATGCATTGGATTCCCCTTTTAGTCGCTGCAAATGTCGGATCAGGTTGTTTATCTTGGCCGAATCATATGCCCCGGCAATGGCCTGCAGCCGGTCATAATCTAACTTGCCGAGATCACCCCGGTCCATGCGAAGATCATCGCACAGGTAATCATCAAATTCAGAAATACGGCTCCCACTAAACCGCTTGTCTTTCCAGACTTTGTCCACCAACGCCTTTTCAGGAGAGGCCATCAGGTAGGAAATGTTCCCGGCGGTTTCAAAAACAGCGCCCACTGCATAGCGGTGGGGGCTCAACATGTGGAAAGAAAAGACGCCAAACGGCGTATCAAAATCTCGTGAACGACGTGTGGTCACCGAAGTGATCATCTCCACCCGTTCAGGGATTAACCCGTAATAGCTCAGGGCGTAATCGATGCTGATATAGGACGGCCCATAGATCAGATTGGCCAGATGTTCCCGGCTGATGGGGTTTTTGCGAAACGGCTCGCCAAAACAGTATAGCCCTTTCTTGATTCTTACAATCGCACCAGCCGCCAACAGGCGGGTTATCTTGTCCCGGGGCTTCCGGTATCCGGCCAAGGCATCCAGCAAAACCTGGTAGTCAAATACCTCACCGTGAATCTTTGCCCGCAGCTTTCCAAGAGTGTTCATCCTGCATCCCTGTAATTATGACATAGTAAGTCTACTATTGCTGGACATACTATACATAAAGTATGGAAGTCAATTTTTTATTGGCGTCCTTCGAATGGGGGATGCGGAGTTTAAAAAACTAATCCGAACTCCCTATTCCGCATTCATTATCAAGCGGGGTATCAGTGATACGGAGTAAAGTTGAACCCCTTTCGGTATATTGTTTCCGGGCATATAAAAGCGAATTGTGCATTAATCTCTCTATGACTTAGTATATCTATATCAGCCCTCCCAAGAATTTAGATGCAGAAACAACCCGAACACCTTTGATGTAACTGTCGACATTTTCTTTTTTAACGACTTGATAGCAAAAGGGAATTTGCAGCTTTTCTTTGAAGTAATACAAGGGAGATGATACATCGGTTGCATTCATTTTTGCTTCGAGTGCAAACTATCTCTTTTCAAAAGGCACGAATCAACTATTTTTGCTTATAAGCAAAAATAGTTTAAATAAATTTTGCCTCCACCCAAAGGTCAAAATCGATTGGCGCTTGACATCAGGGTCTCTGCGCGGCGCATAAAAGATTATACACGGAAAAAGAAGAATAACTACGAATAATATCGTAAGATGGTTTTATTATTAACCTAACTGAGCGAAAGTCGAGGATGCCCCAGATCCGCGGCATCAAGGGTGAAGTCGTAGTCGTTTACTGCGAGCCCTTGATAACAAAGGAAGTGGGGTATTATCGACTTTCCCATAGGGCAAACAAAAACGAGATAAAATAACAGAATTCATATCTCACTGATGGCAGAGATATTAAATGTTGTCGAATCATCGAAATACTCATTGAAATAAATATATTATGACCGTTCTCGGTTTTGTTTGCGCTCAATTAGGGTATTAGAAGCGGTACATGATACCCAGCACGCCCATGGTTAATTCGGTAGTGTAGAAATCGATGTTGGAATCTGCAGTAAAATACGCCACTGTTCCGTAAAAGCTGATCTTATCACTGCCGAACCACTCCCAGTCAAAAGGATTTTTGTAGAACAGGGTTCCCGTTAAGCCGTAATGGTCATCTTCCTGGGTCTGATTGTTGAACTGTGTAATCGGATTGACCGCATCAAAGTCTGCCTTGCCGAACAGAGCATTGCCGGCAAAACTGACTGTTTCGCCTAAGTATAGATAGGTCAGTTTAAAAGCATACCCGTCGCTGCTCATGGCGTCGCCGTCTCTGTCGTTTATTGTGTATAGAAATGCCGGTGCCAACCGATGCTTTGAAGCTACCTTAAAACGGTATTGCAGTTCCCCTTTGAAATAGTCCCCGTTACGATCCAATTGTTGTCTTTGAGCAGCAGTCAACGGCAAAGATGCACCGCTTTGTTCTTCATCGATGTCGATGGTACGAAAGTCCAGTTGGAGCTGGAAACCGGTGTTTAATATCTTGCCCCAGACAAATCTTGCTCCCGTGGAGTCACGATTAGTGTCTTCCCGCACTACGTTGGTAGCGTAAGGGTCTTTCCAGACGGTCATGGGCATACCGCTAAAGAGAAAGCCGGCGGACACAACACCCAAATTTCCGATTTCCTGCCGCACGCCAAACTGCTGCGCCAAGTCAAATTGGATAAAATCCTGCAGGGTGCTGCCTAAAAATACCCTTGTTCGCGAGTTGGCAAAATTGTATCCGATCTCAAAGTTGAGCATGCCGATGCCCTGGGTGTTGGATTCGGCTTCGCCGGTCAATGTTTTGGTTGTTGCCTCGCCAAAGTCGGTATTGATTTTACTTATTCCTGCGATCATGTTGCCTTTGTATTTGACGGCACCGATCCCGGGTCCGATATATCCGCTAAACCCGGATTCTTTGGGAATGGGGTCAAAAGCAAAGGCCAGATTAGCAGTGAAAACAACCACCGTCGCAATAAGCACCCCTTTAATAAACTTCATACACACACCTCCTTAATTATGTTACATTGCTTAAGACCGGTTATGTTTGTTATTGTTTTCACTGAAGATAAAGCCGCATAGTTGTTCAAACACTGCATAACCCTAAATGGCTGATTTGTCAATAATCGGACATTTCCTTTACTCATGTAACAAATTATTGTATATCTGCTCTAACCCTAACTTGATAAAATTACGATAACCATTGATTATCTCGTGAAAAGTCACGAATTCAACTATTGAGTACAAAGAACTTCAATGTCCAAATTCAAAAAAATATCTCTCTGGATAATCGGATGTTGTGTTATCCTGGCAGTCCTGTTGTCCGTTTTAGTGCTGCTTGCCGATAAGTTTATCAATCAAGCAGCGACCATAAACAGAATTCAGACTGAAGCTTCAAAGGCAATTAACGGCCGGGTTGAACTTCAACGGCTTACTTTATCATTTTTTCCGCAACCCCACATAACGATTCACCAGGGCAGTTTCTCTATCCCCGCAACCGTCTCCGGAACTCTGACGTCCTTAGAGATTTACCCCAAAATATTACCTCTTTTTACCGGAAAAGTTCAAATTGCCCGCATTGATGTCAACACTCCCGACATTAAAGTCCGGCTGCATAAACAATCAGAGCCAAAAGACGAGGACCTAAAGTCTTTATCCCTTGAAACTGTTGAAGAAAAAATCGGTGCTGCTTTAAGTTTGATGTTAGCAAAGGCACCCGGCCTTGTTACCGTAGTCGAAAATGGGCGGCTGAATATCTCTGGTGAGAAAAAGACAAGTTTGGAATTCGGAGATATTCAGGCCCGGCTTGATCTCCCGGAAGACAAAATCAGTGTAGACATCCAATGCAGTTCCAACCTCTGGGAACGCATTTCTGTGCAAGGATTTTTAGACCCGCAGAATTTTAATAGCAACGGCAGTATTAATCTAACTCACCTGCGCTCTCGGTTTATAGCTGAACGTTTTTTACCGCACCTCGATCTGAAGTTGGCAGCATTGACGCCATTTGATCTAAATATTGCACTTAAAACCGAGGGGCTCAAAGTCCTTCAAGGAAATTTCCAAGGATCCACGCAATCACCAACTGCCTCTCCTGTAGAGAAAGAACCGACGGTCAAGATCAAAAGCTTCAAAGGGGATATCTTCCGCAGTGAAGATAAATTGCGGGTCTCCCTTGACGAGCTAAAGCTCGTTTATCCCCGGCTTAATCTGTCCGGAAAACTAGACCTCTTGAATTCACCTAACGCAGCTCTCCGAAAAGTGGATTTAGAGCTGAGGGCCATTGATGTGGATGTTAATGCAACCCGCAAAATAGCTCTCGTCCGGGCAGGAGACATCCCCGTTGTCAAAGATATTTTTGACATCGTCAAAGGAGGCCGAGTCCCTTCTATTACATTCACCTCCCATGGAAAAAAGATGATTGATCTGGGGGCCTTGGAAAACATGACCATCAAGGGCAACATGCAGAATGGTGAGATTTGGGTCCCGGGAGCTGAGTTGGATCTAACAAATGTCAATGGAGATGTAATTATTTCTAAAGGCATTCTGCAAGGGAACAATTTAAAAGCACGTTTGGGAAATTCCCGTGCAAATAAAGGAACCTTGAAACTGGGTCTGGAAGGAGAAAACGCTCCGTTTCACCTGGATCTGGCACTTGCAGCGGACTTGGCCGAGCTTCCCCCTATTCTGATGCGCCTGATTGATAATGAAGCCTTTCAAAAGGAAGCAGCGCATTTAGAAAACGCCAAAGGCAGTGCATCTGGACGACTTGTTCTGGGAGAAAGCTTATCAGAAATTAAAGTTGGTGTAGAGATAGCGCAATTCGATCTGTCGGCCAATTACAAGAGATTACCCTATCCTCTGCAAGTTCACGGAAAAGGCTATTCATTACAGGGGACCAAAACCGCCGTAAAGAGTCTAAGCGGTAACATTGGCAAAACTTCTTTTGCCGAAGCTTCCGTGCACCTTGACTGGAGCGAAACGCCGCAACTGGAATTCAAATCCGGCAAAATGCGCATTATCTTTGATGAGGTCTATCCGTGGGTTGCATCCCTTGAAGGCATGGGCAGTACTCTCAAAGACTTACAATCCGTTAATGGCACAGCTGATTTATCTGCGCTGCAGGTAAAAGGCCCCTTGTTAGAGCCTGAAAACTGGCATCTTCAATCAACAGGTGAAGTCAAAAATCTAAAAGTCAAATCATCCCTTTATCCGAAAACATTGGAAGTAACCAGTGGACACTTCAATATCACCCCCAAAAAGATTTCAATCACAGACTTTCGAGCAAAACTACCGGATTCGTCACTACGGCTGTCAGGCGCCGTCAACGGTTATACGCAAGGCATACAAAACCTGGATCTGAGGTTTCACGGCAAAATAGGTCCCCAGTTGACCGAAAGAATCTCCGATATTTTCAAATTCCCCCCCGAACTCGACTTAAAACCGCCGATATCGATTGCAGAAGCACAACTGACCTGGAACAACCGTCGGGAAACCACGCTTTCAGGGAAAATTACTTTGCAGCAAAACTTACAATTCACCGCCGACGTTTTTATAAAACCCGATGAGATAAGGGTCAAAAAACTGGTTGTCCGGGACAAAGACTCCCATGCCACCATAAAGTTAACCGCCGCTAAAAGAACGATTGACCTTTCCTTTGTCGGAAATCTGACCAAATCGACCCTGGATCGTTTTATCTTAAAAAATGAGATTCTTCAGGGCTGGGTTGAAGGTGATTTTCATGCGCATCTGCTGCCGGATCAACCCGGAGCCTCAACCGTCAAGGGACAACTCCGCTCCAGGATGCGGTCATTCCCTGGAAACCGACACTGCCTGTAGAAATACACACGCTTTCTTTGAATGCGGACGGTACCAATTTACGGATTGACGCGGCCAAACTGTCCTTGAAAAACCAGTTTGACCTGAAGGGAGAGGTGAATCTTCGTCCCCAAGGTTTTCTCCTTGACATGGAAGTTTCCGCCGAATCTGTTGATCTGGATCAATTACGAGAAACCTTTGGGGAAATCGAAAAAGAGACTCATGATCAAAAAATCGAAAAGGAGCGGACCGGCCTGTTGCAGGGGAATTTAAAATTAAAAGCCGCAAAAATGACCTATGGCGGCTTTACTTTGCGCCCCTTTCACGCAGACGCTTTCATCAGTGACGAAACTGCAAGGATTAATATTACCCAAGCCGACTTATGCGGCATATCCACCCACGGGACTTTGCAGATATCGCCTGAGGCCATTCGTATCGATATTTATCCGGTGGTTGAAAATCAGAAAATGGATGCTACCTATCACTGCCTCATCGACAAGACTGTTTCCGTCGACGGTAATTTTTCATTTAAAGGAAATTTTTCAGCCCGGGGGACCGGTGGCGAATTGCTCCGGTCCCTGAACGGGCATTTTGAATTTGATAGCCACCCCGGGCCATTATCACAGCGGCAGAGCGGTCGGAACAGTCACAAAGATTTTCAGACTGCTGAACGTAACCGAAGTGTTCCTGGGAAAACTGCCGGACATCGACCAGGAAGGATTCGGCTTCAAATCCATACAAGGCAAAGCTGATATTAAAAACGGCAAAATAACGTATAATGAACTTAGCGTCGACGGCAATAACATGGGAATAGCGGGGTACGGGAGCATCGATCTGATCGACAGACAGGTGGATGCGACCTTGTTGGTGGCGCCTTTAAAAACGGTCGACTTTGTTGTTAAAAGAATCCCTTTGGTCGGCAGCATCTTGGGGGGGCATTTTATCTCCATCCCCATCAAAATCGAAGGTCCTGTGGGTAATGTGGAGGTTACACCGCTTTCAGCTTCGGCTGCGGGATCCAGGTTGGGAGATATTATGAAAAGGACGTTACAGCTTCCCGTTCAAATCATAGAGCCTGTCTTTGTGGATGAAAAAGAAAAGGACAAGGAGAAAAAATAGCCGGACCCACTATAAGGGCGTCGGTCTTGGTTTTGTTTACGCCTCAATTTAGGGTAATACATATTTCATACGAATAAACATCTTCAATGGTCATCAAGGAGCTTCAGGTGAAAAATACTATTTTATTATTGTTTGCCGGTTTGTTGTTGTTCCACGGGCCAGTTCTCGCCTTGGAAACCATAATTGCCAACGGCGTTGAAGGTTCAGCTGACGCAAAGGCTGGATTTGCTGTTGTCAGAGAAGCATACAAACAGATTGGATATGAAATCGACATGAAATGGTTGCCCGGGGCAACAGCGCTGGAAAGATCCAATTCCGGCGAGGTTGATGCCGAACTTCAGAGGATTGATGGAATATCCAGGAAATTTCCAAATCTCATCCAGGTTCCTATACCAATTAATTTTCTCCAGGGATCTGTTTTTGCAACAAATGTCTCTTTCCCTGTGACCGGTTGGTACAGCCTGAAACCTTATAGAATTGGGATCGTGAAGGGCATTATATTTGCGAAGCAGGGCACCGAGGGTATGGATGTCAAAGTGGCTGATTCCTATCCGGATTTATTGAAACTTCTTGCCAATGGCCTCGTTGATGTCGCCGTTATGCCACGGATTAACGGGCTTGCTGCAATCAAGGATCAGGAAATAAAAGGGATCAAAGAATTGGAAGGAGTATTGGAAACGCTGTTTCTCTATCATTATGTCCATACAAAAAATGAAACAATAGTTTCCAAGCTGGAAAAAGTGTTGAAACAGATGCTTCTTGACGGCACGACCAGACGTTTACGGGATGAGGCATACTCAAAACTCCTATCTGAAGAATAATTGATATGGAAGAAATTATCAGCAAGCGTCGAATAGAAATCCGCTCATTTATCACCATGGCCTTCGTTGCCCTGGCTGTTGCCGTTTCCGGATTTGCTATCCTTTATTATACAACCCTGGAAAACAAAAAGGCAGAACTGACGGATGTCGTCCAATCCCAGGCCAGACTGATGGAGGCCGTGGCCAAGTATAATGCCTTTTTTCAAAGCGGCATGGTTCAGGGAGCGGCCAGGGCCGCAACTTTAAGTCAGATCAAAGAGAGCTTCCGCAAGTATACGGGCTTAGGCAAGACGGGCGAGCTCCTCCTGGCGGAACGTCAAGGAAATACAATTGTTTTTCTGTTGCCGGCCAGGAAATTAAACTTTGCTAAGCCAAAACCTATCGGGTTGGATTCAAGGCTTGCAGGCCCAATGAAATTGGCCCTTTCCGGTAAATCCGGGGTGATCGATGCCTTGGACCATTCTGGCGATATGGTAATTGCCGCCTATGAATATCTCCCCTTTCTCGAGATGGGGCTTGTTGCCAAGATAAACAAATCCGAAGTCTTAGCTCCTTTTATCAAGGCGGGATTGATTTCTGGTTTTTTTGCCATTGCCACAATACTGATTGGCACCTTTCTGAATAAGAGGATGGTCACACCGCTCCTCAACAAGGTCTATGATTTTACCGAACAAATAAAAGAGCGGGAGGAACAGTTCAGCAGCCTGGTAAACAACGTCCCCGGCGTTACCTATCGATGCCGCATGGATGAGCAGTGGACCATGCTCTATGTCAGTGGAGAGATAGAGCGGTTGAGCGGCTATCCGGCTTCGGATTTTCTTGACGGCACCCGACATTTCGATTCCATCATGCATCCGGATGATACAAAAAGAATCTATGATGCCACGGTGGATGCCCTGAAAGAAAAAAGGCCTTATACCCATGAGTTTCGTGTCATTGGCGCTCAAGGTAAAACTCACTGGGTTCTGGCCAAGGGACAGGCTGTTTTAAATAAGCAAGGGGAACCTGAATATCTGGATGGCACGATTTTCGATATAACTGAATTGAAATATACCCAACAGGAACTCAGTAAGTTGTCCCAGGCTGTGGAGCAAAGCCCGGCTTCGGTGATAATTACCGATCCCGATGGAACCATCGAATACGTCAACTCCAAGTTCACACAGGTTACCGGTTATACCGTCGAAGAGGCCATCGGCCAAAACCCTCGCATCCTCAAGTCGGGGGAAAACCCGCCCGAAGTTTACGAAGAACTCTGGAAAACCATTACAACCGGAAAAGAATGGCGGGGTGAGTTTTTGAATAAAAAGAAAAGCGGTGAACTGTACTGGGAAGCCGTCTCCATATCGCCCGTAAGGTCCGCCGACAATTCTATCACCGCTTACCTGGCAGTCAAAGAGGATATCACCGCCCGCAAAGAGATGGAAGATGAGCTCCGGCATGCAAATTTCATGAGTGATTCGGCGTTGGATCTGACTCACGCAGGCTACTGGCGCATCGATTACGAAGATCCGGACTACTACATCAGTTCAGATCGCGCCGCAGCTATTTTTGGTGAGGAAAAGAAGCCGGACTATCGCTATCACCTTATGGAAGAGTGGTACAGCCGTATCGTCGCCGCCGATACGGAGATCGCCGAAGCAACCGCAGCGCACTATGCCGCAGCGGTAGAAGGAAGCGTGCCGCGCTATGACGTCACCTATCCCTACAAGCGCCCCTCCGATGGGAGCATTGCCTGGATTAGGGCGATCGGGAGCGTTGTTCGAGACGATCAAGGAAAGGCTAGTCAAATGTATGGGGTCGCGCAGGATGTGACTGGACGCAAGAAGATTGAAGAAGATCTGCAGGTCCGGGTAAAAGAACTGGATGAGGCCCAATCGGCCATGCTCAACATGATGGAGGACCTGGACGAAGAAAAGGAAAAGGCCGAGGCCGCCACCCAGGCCAAAGGCGATTTTCTGGCCAACATGAGCCACGAGATCCGCACCCCCATGAACGCCATTCTGGGCATGACGCATCTGGCCCTCAAGACCGACCTTACCTCCAAACAGCGGGATTATATCACTAAAACCCATACATCGGCCCAAAACCTGCTGGGTATCATCAACGACATCCTGGATTTTTCCAAGATCGAAGCCGGCAAGCTGGACATGGAGTGGATCGATTTCAATCTGAATGACGTTTTAGACGACCTCGCGGACCTGATCACCGTCAAGGCTCAGGAAAAGAGCGACCTGGAAATTCTTTTTGCCATCAAACACGACGTACCGCGTTTTTTGGTGGGTGATCCTCTTCGACTAAAGCAAGTTCTCATCAATTTAGCCAATAATGCCGTCAAATTTACCGAGTCCGGTGAAATTGTGATTTCAGCCGAACTGGTGAGACACGATGAAAAATCCGTCACAATGAAGTTTGCGGTAAGCGATTCCGGCACAGGTATTGGGCCGGAACAACAAAAGAGACTGTTCGATACGTTTACTCAAGCCGACACAACTACGACCCGCAAATTTGGCGGAACCGGCTTGGGGCTTGCCATCAGCGAACAACTGGTCAATCGGATGAAAGGTGAAATTTGGGTAGATAGTGAGCCGGGTGAGGGCAGCACATTTAGTTTTACGGCCCAATTCGGCTTGAGTCAAGAAAAGACCGAAATCCTTTTCAGTCCTTCACCGGATCTGACGGGCATGCAAACCTTAGTGATTGATGATAACTCCACCTCAAGAGATATCCTAAAGGACATGCTGGAGTCGTTTTCTTTCAAGGTCACCCTGGCGGCTTCGGCCAAGGAAGGTTTGACCGAACTTGAAAACGCCATGCAGGAAACACCGTTTGATTTGGTCATCATGGATTGGAAAATGCCGGAGATGGACGGCATCGAGGCTTCTGAACAAATAAAGAATCATCCACGGCTTGCTCAAATTCCCAAAATTATTATGGTCACGGCGTATGGCGGGGATGAGATTTTGCGAAAAACAGAGCGATTGGGCCTGGAAGGATTGCTGTTAAAACCGGTAAATCCCTCGCTGTTTTTTGACGCAATTATGCAAGCTTTTGGAAAAGAAACGCTCACGGCACCGGATATTGATCGAAGGATCGATCAACGGGATTTGGGTTTGAAACCGATCCAAGGAGCATCGATTCTACTGGTTGAAGATAATGAAATAAATCGGCAGGTCGCGCGGGAAATCCTTGAAGACACGGGGGGGATCGTCTCTTTAGCAGTCGATGGTCGGGAGGCGCTCGAAGCTGTGATGGAAAATGACTATGACGCCGTACTGATGGATGTTCATATGCCTGTGATGGACGGCTACGAAGCCACTCGACGTATCCGTGAGTGGGAATCGAATACCCAATCGTCAATCCCCATTATTGCCATGACGGCTCTTGCCATGAAAGGTGACGAGGCAAAAAGTCTGGAGGCCGGCATGAACGATCATATTACCAAACCCATCGATCCGGATCGTTTGGTGGAAACCATTTTAAAGTGGATTGTGCCAAGGAAAAGATTGATCAGCCTCCGGCAGATGGATGCGGTTTCAGAAAGTCCATATGAAGGTGAATCACTTTTGAAAGAAGACTATCTGCCTTCATCTTTGGACGGATTTAATTTGACCGAAGGACTCAAGCGACTGCGAGGCAACCAACGACTTTACAGGCAGCTATTGCTAAATTTCTCTGTTGACTATTCAGACGTAAACGATAAAATCCGCAAGGCGCTGGATGATAGAGATTTAGAACATGCGCGCAGTCTGGTTCATGACCTAAAGGGAGTAGCCGGTAATCTATCTGCACCCGATTTGTTGGCTGCTGTTACGGATTTGTGGACCGGGTTAAAAGCACAAGACCCGGATAAAGATGTTGCTCTGGACTATCTTAACCAGAAAATAGAGAATCTGCACATTCATCTTCAGCGTGTATTGAAAGCGCTTCGAGTGCTTGAGCCTTCACCTGAAGAAATTAACGGCGAGCTGCCGGCAGAAAAAAAGATTTGTTTGCCTGGTGAACTGGCGCAAACTGAATTGGACGCTATTCGAGATGCAGCCGAAATGGGGGATGTGGCCGAATTAATGTCTATTGCAGAAAATTTAGCGAGGCGCTCCAATGACTTTATCCAGTTCAGTGAGTCTATCATCAAATCCGCGGAAAGCTTTGACTTCGACCGCATTTTGAAACTAATATCCTAAATATTTGTTTACCTTTTGTTTCCAATCATTTATGTTAATATCCTAAATGATGGCGAGCAATCAATTAAAAAGGATCAGGAATGGAAATTACCCACAAAGAAGAAAGCGGCATTTTGCTTATAGCCTTAAAAGGCCGGTTGGACGGTTCAACTGTTCAGAGTGCTGAAAGATCGATTAATGAAATATTGGGAAGAGGCAGTGATCGACTGTTGTTTGATTTCAGTGAACTCGAATACCTGAGTAGCGGCGGGCTGCGGGTCATTTTAAGTGCGGCCAAGGAAATCAAACGTCGGGCAGGCCGGATCGTTCTTTGTGCCATGCAAAATTACGTAAAAGAGATTTTCGAAGTCAGCGGGTTTACAGCGATCATTCCCATAAAAGATACGGTCGAATCCGGAATTGCGGAATTGCAGTGAACCATTTTAAATTTAAAAAGATCGATGAATACAGACCAAATGATGAGTGATGACCACACACAAAAAGAATCCATTTTATTGGTGGATGACAACCCCATCAACCTTCAAGTTCTATTTCAGACCCTCGAGGGTATGGGATGCAGAATGCTGGTGGCCAAAGATGGCCAAACAGCTCTTACCATTGCTGACAAGAAATTGCCGGATTTGATTTTGTTGGACATTATGATGCCTGGAATGGACGGCTATGAAGTGTGTCGTCGGTTAAAAAGCCGGCCGTTAACCCAAAATATTCCGGTTATTTTTCTTTCAGCTCTGAGTGAAACAGAAGATAAAGTAAAAGGACTGAACATCGGGGCCGTTGATTATATAACCAAACCGTTCCAGCCCGAAGAAGTGATTGCACGGGTAAACACCCATTTGACCATCCATCGCTTAAAAAGTGAAGTCCAAACCCAAAAAGATCAGCTCGAACAGGAACTTAAAACGGTTTCAGACTTACAGTGCGATCTTTTGCCTGAAAAACTGCCGGATATTGACGGACTTGAACTGGCGGTCTATTACGAAACCAGCCGCTACGCGGGTGGTGATTACTATGACTTTTCTGAAATGCCCGATAATCGTCTCGGCATTTTAATGGCTGACGCCGAGGGACACAGCGCGCCTGCAGCCGTGCGCATGGCAATGACCCGTGCGTTGTTTTCCGCTTATCCAAGCGCACCTTCCGACCCTGCTGATGTTTTGACATACCTGAATCGACATCTTTGCAAGGTCGTCGAACCGAGTTTTATCACGGCGTTGTATATGGTTTATGATGCCCATCAGCAATTGATGCAAATGGCAAATGCCGGTCATCCGCCGCCGTTGATCTACCACGTCTCAGATGGTGCTGTCACAACGTGGTCGATGAGGGGTCTTTTCCCCATGGGCATCGATCTTTACGATCATGTACCGGTGAGTGAAAAAAAGCTGGAAAAAGGTGACCGGCTGCTTTTATATACCGATGGGGTTACCGAGAGATTTAATCCCGCAGGGGAGATGTATGGCGAACAGCGCCTCATTAAACAGTTTGCAGCAGGCCCTGCCGGCAATACCAAAGACATCTTGGATGGAATCATATATGATGTTGAAAAATTTGCCGACGGTCAAAGCGCGGACGATGATCAGGTGTTGTTGGTTGTCGTTGTTGAATAGCACCCTGAATTAGTGACTTTTTGCGAGACTATCCTAATAGAGCGTGAACATAATCGAGAGAATCATTTAGGGTAGAAAACAAAGGAATTGCGTAAATGTCATCAGAAGATCAAGCATCCTCGGCCTCACGGACCCCTGAGTCGGGTATAACGAGGTTTTTCAATCTATTTGGCTTAAGGGTCATTCGTCTCAACAACAACCTTGGAGCGATAGCCGTTTTTTTCTTTCGTTCCTTTGTGATGATCTTCAGGCCCAAGCAGATCCCGGAGATTGTACAGCAGATTTATTTTATCGGAGCCAAGTCAGCCCAGATTGTGATGCTGGTCGGTTTTTTTACGGGCATGGTTCTGGGGCTGCAGCTTTACTACGTGCTCATTAAATTTGGTTCTGCCGGCGTGCTGGGCACCGCTGTTGCGCTTTCTTTGATTCGGGAGCTGGGTCCGGTATTGACGGCGATCATGATCACGGCGCGCGCCGGGTCGTCCATGACCGCCGAAATCGGTATCCAGCGCATCTCGGAACAGATCGACGCGCTTTACACCATGCGTATCGATCCATTGGGCTATCTGGTCAGCCCGCGGATTGTGGCCAGCATCATCAGCTTTCCGATTCTAACCGCCTTGTTTGATCTTATCGGCATCATCGGGGGGTGGGTGAGCGGCTGCGTTCTATTGGGCGTCAACTCAGGATCTTACTTTTCCCGAGTGATATCCAGCACGGCCATGGAGGATATTACCGGCGGATTCATCAAATCAGTTGTCTTTGCCGTTTTAGTGGTCACCATCTGCTGTTTTCAGGGGTTTTTCACCCACATGCGCACGGACAGCTACGGCGCCAAAAGCGTCAGTTATTCGACTACCTCGGCCGTGGTTTTGTCTTGTGTCATGATTCTGATTTCAGATTACACCGTCACCGCTTTCATTTTATAAAGAGATTTTACAATGGAAAAAGAACCTTTAATTGAATTTCAGAAAGTCACCAAACGCTTTGACACGCGTACGATTCTCGACCAGGTGGATCTCAAGATTTACGAAGGTGAGGTCACCACCATCATCGGTCTGAGCGGAACCGGCAAGAGTGTAACACTCAAGCATATTATCGGCCTGCTTTCGCCCGACGAAGGACAAATCCTGTACCGCGGAAAACCGCTAGGACAGATGACCAAAACGGAATGGAATGAATACATCGGTCGAATCAGCTACATGTTTCAGAACAATGCCTTGTTCGATTCCATGACCGTGTTCGAGAATGTGGCGCTGCCGTTGCGCCAAAAAACGGGTTTAAATAAAAAGGCGATTGAAGAGAAAGCCATGGCCCGCATCAAACAGACCGAGCTGACCGAGGAGGCCCACAAATATCCGTCAGAGCTATCCGGCGGCATGCAAAAGCGTGCGGCACTGGCCCGTGCTTTGGTCACCGACCCCCAGATTGTCCTGTTCGATGAGCCGACCACAGGGCAGGACCCGGTCCGTAAAAACGCGATTTTGGGGATGGTGGCCCAAAATCAAAAGAAGTTTGGATTCACGGCGGTTTTAATTTCCCATGAAATTCCGGACGTGTTTTTTATATCCAACCGAATTCTGGCATTGTATGACAAAAAAATTGTTTTCGAGGGGCCTCCTGAAGAATTTGAGAGTCTGGATCATCCCTTTTTGGATGAACTGGTTGGGAGTCTTGAAGGTCTTCAGCAGGAGCTGACCGGTCTTTATTCCAGGCGCCATTTCAAAGTGCGGTATCAGACGGACTTTGCCAGACGCAACCCCAATGACACTTATGTGGCGGCAGTTTTTAAACTTGAAGATATGGATGCGATCGGTGAACGCATCGGCCATGATGCCGCCCAGCAGGTCATGCGGGCCATAGGTTCATATATATCGAAACACTTTGGGAAAGTGGGCGCGTTTTCGTCCCGCCAGACCATTGATGAGTTTGGAACCGTGCTTCCTTTTTCGAACATGGAAGAAGCCGGGCGCATATTGGCCGACTTTACCGATGATTTTCAAAAACATGGCATGAAAGGATTGGAATGCACGATAGATGGGCCGTCGACGGAGGAAAATATTTGTGAATTGACGGTGTCGGCAGGTATGGCTCCGGGTAAGCCCCAGGTGGAAGTGGAATCGATTATGGAGTTTGCGCGCTATAAGCAAGAACCCATCGCACGTTTTAAGTGCTCCTTTGGAGGTATTATGAAATGAAAAAATATTCAAGCGAAACAGTGGTAGGTGTTTTTGTCGTGGTCGGTTTGCTGTGCATCGGATACATGACCGTCAAACTGGGCAATGTGGGCATTTTGGGTGATAATGCGTATGTGTTGAAAGCCCGTTTTAACAAAGTCACCGGTTTGCGTGTGGGCAATGCGGTAAGCATGCTCGGTTTGGAGATCGGTCAAGTGACGGGCTTTTCCATTGATCAGGAGCAGCAGGTGGCGATTGTGGAAATGAAGATCGACAAAGATATAAAGGTCTACGATGATGCGATTGCTTCCATTAAAACCGAAGGCTTGATTGGTGACAAATTCGTAGAGATCGATGTGGGCGGCGGCGGTGACGAGTTGAAATCAGGCGACACCATTACAGATACGGAATCTCCGGTGGATATCCAGGAGCTTATCAGCAAATATGCTTTTGGCGATGTGGAGAAAAAATAAACTTGGAGGAGAACAATATGAGATTGAAATCAATTTGGATCTGTTTGGTCATTCTGGTGTTAATCCCCTTTCAGGTTTATGCGCGTAGTCCCATGGAAACCACGGAAACCGAAGTCAAGAAAATACTCGCAGTTTTAGGGGATCAGAGCTTGACCGGTGAAGCGGGTACAACAGCCAAGAAAGAAAAACTGCGGGTAATTTTTGATGATATCTTCGATTATGCCGTGCTGTCAAAACGCACCCTTGGGCACAACTGGAAAAAACTCGACACGGAGCAACAGAATGAGTTCGTAGAACTTTATCGCAAACTGCTTGACAGTGTTTATATGGACCGGCTTTTGGCTTACAAGGACGAGAACGTGGTTTTCTCCAAGGAAAGAATGATTACGGAGAAAAGGGCCGAGGTATTCAGCAACATTGTAACCAGCGACAAGAAAATACCCATAGACTACAGGCTGATCTTAAAAAAGAATCAATGGAAGGTTTACGATATCATCATCGAAGGCGTAAGCTTGGTTAAAAACTACCGTTCTCAGTTTAATGCCATTCTTTCTAAAAATGAACCGGAAGAGCTGCTCAAAATTTTGCGTGAAAAGACGAAGGCAAAAGAGTAACAACGGGCCCCAACTTTCGGCCAAGTGAAATTTAAAACCGCTGCCAAACCAAGAAAGAGACCCTATGAGAAACGATTGAACCACTGCAAAGGTTTCATGGTTAGGTTTCTAATATAACTTTTGTAAGGATCAAAATATTTTTATCTCCACGCCTTTCATAAACAACATCTTTGGTAAAATGTTTTGCAAGGTGAACACCGAGACTGCCGATACAGCGCTCCTCGAGAGGACTATCAAGATCAGGACTTTTGGCCTCCAGCGGATTAAAGGGAATTCCGTCATCTTCGATACGCATAGTAAGGGTTCCGTGATCATATGAAATCTTTATCTTGATCCAATGTTCGGCATCGTCTCTATAGCCGTAAGATATGATATTGGTGAAGAGTTCCTCGGAGACAAGATCGATTTCACATTGACATTTTTTAGACAGCCCAAATTGAACACAGAAATTTTCCAGGTTTTGGAGCAGCGTATCCAATTCGGACAAATTGTTTTTGAGCTTGAATGATATTTTGTGTTCCGGCATGGTAGGTGACCTTGAGATCTTGAGACCTTTGTAAAACCGCCCCTTTTGCTCTCCGAGGCGTAGGCTCGCCTCTACGAGCCGGAGGCCCAATTCCGGCGTCCCCGCTGAGCGGGATCTTCGCTACGCTACGGCAGCTCAACATTTTGCACGAAGTGGAGCTTTAGCTCTATCCTCGAAATACTCAATGTATGTCTGTGGTTAAAATTTTCATTTTCCTTGGACTTGCCCCCCGATTAAATTTTAAAAGATTTAACGGGGCAGGCAAAATTGAACATTTTTGAAATGCGACCTATGTCTTCGCTACTCGAAAATCAGCTAATCATGGTATAACGATGAACACCCAGACCATTAAGTGATCGGTCGTGAGTGTCCGTTTGAGAAATGCTGACCGTTTGGGTTCTTAACTATCTTACTACCAGTTCCCATTCAAAAACAAATAAAATTATAATGATATCAAGTCGCCAAGCCAACCAATCCCTCGTCACTGATTTTATCCCTCAGCTTGTTTTATTAAGATTATCTGTTAAGGATTTGTTTAGTCAATGAAATAGTATGAAAATCAGTTGGCGCTGTCAAATGTCATCTTCACGATCCCGATTGTTCCGATCAGCTTCCATCTTTTTCTCAAGCTTCCTGCGCTTTCTTTTCTCCAACCCTTCCTCATAGGCAAAGCCCATGGCTCCTCCGAGAAAAATAGCATCTTTCATGGTAAATTCATCATCGGACCAAGCGACAGCACTTGAGCAATATTGGCGCCACCCTCCGCGGAAACCTGAACGTTATCCAGAATCAGCTCAATCAGTGGCTGGAGGAGAGAATAGCCTACATGAAGCACCTGGGACATGATCCCGCGTTGGTAGACCTCACCCGGAGTCTCCTGGAAGTGAAACCCCAAAAGCGCGCCTTACTGGCCTCTGATGCCCTGAAAGCGGCCAATCGAAAATCGAATGGGATGCCGAGTCATACCGAGATTACGTGGCGTCCCGGTCTACGGCGCCTGGCTCTGGAACCGCGATCTTGACATAGGGCTGGCATTTGTTTAAGGTAATAATCGATTTCGGAAATTGAGCCAGTGCAATGGATAGCAAAACAAGAAAGCCGACCGGAATAGAGTCGTAAACCTTAAGGGAATATGTTTTGGACGCAGCAGCCATTCATTTGAGTCGATTGCCAGGAGAAATCCTGGCCATTCAATTAACGGGGAAATGGCAGTTGGGGCAAAAAGTGCCTTCCGCGGATAATGTGCGGGATGAGCTGCGCAATCGGCCGACCGTCAAAAGCATTGTATTTAATACAGATGCGCTTTCCTTCTGGGACAGCAGCATTTTGACTTTTCTGGTCGAAATCATGAAGCTGGCTGTAAAAGAGGGAATCTCGTTTGAAAAAGACGGCCTTCCGTCCGGCGTGCAGCAGTTGATCGATCTGGCCACCGCGGTGCCCAAAAAAGAAGACGCCAGCAAATCCGTCGTTCATGAACCCTTTTTTTCCAAGGTCGGATCGGAAACGATCCATTTTATAAATTCCGCCGGTGAGCTGATCGCGTTTATCGGTGAAACCTTTGTCGCTTTCGGCCGAATGATCAACGGCAAAGCCCGGTTCCTCACCTCTGATCTGTGGCAGCTCATTCAGGAAACCGGCGCTCAGGCGGTGCCCATTGTTTCGCTGATCAGCTTCCTGGTAGGCCTGATCCTGGCGTTTGTGGGCATTTTGCAGCTTGGGCTGTTCGGTGCTCAAGTTTATGTGGCTGATCTGGTGAGCATTGCCATGGTAAGGCAGATGGGGGCCATAATGACCGGAATCATCATGGCCGGTCGAACGGGGGCGGCCTATGCGGCCCAGCTGGGCACGATGCAGGTCAACGAAGAGATCGATGCGCTCGAAACCCTGGCCATTCCACCCATGGAATTTCTGGTGTTACCCCGCATGCTGGCCTTGACCTTGATGATGCCTTTTCTTGCGGTATACGCCGACCTGATGGGTATTCTCGGCGGCGCCCTGGTCGCGGGGCTGTACAACATCAGTTTGACCGTCTATCTAAACCGTGTCATTGCGGCATTGAATCTGTATCACCTGTTCATCGGGCTGTTCATGAGTTTTGTTTTCGGCGTCCTGGTGTCCCTGTCGGGTTGCCTGAGGGGAATGCAGTGCGGCCGCAGCGCTTCGGAGGTCGGTGACGCCGCCACCTCGGCCGTGGTGACCGGTATTGTTGCCATCATTGTCGCTACGGCGGTAATTACCATCATTTGCAACATTCTTGGCATATGAAGTTATCCGTAAAGTTAATTCAGATGGTTTCGCAAAATGGATAAAACTAAAGCTCACATCACAATCAGCGACCTCACCATGGCCTACGGCGATTTTGTGGTGATGCGGGATCTGAATTTCACCATCAACCGCAGCGATATTTTCATCATCATGGGCGGCAGCGGTTGCGGAAAGAGCACCCTCATGCGACACATGGTCGGCCTTAAATCACCGGCCAAGGGAAAAGTCTTATACGGTGACGTCAGTTTTTGGGATGCCGATCCCGAAGAAAAAGATCACCTGAAGCGACGTTTCGGTATCCTTTACCAGAGCGGGGCTCTGTGGAGTTCGATGACCCTGGAGGAGAACGTGGCGCTGCCGTTGAGTCAGAACACGACACTGAGCGAAAATGAAATCAGGGCTCAGGTTGGCCTGAAGCTCTCCCTGGTGGGACTGTCCGGTTTTGAGGGGTTCTATCCTTCGGAAATCAGCGGCGGGATGCGCAAGCGCGCCGGCCTGGCACGGGCCATGGCATTGGACCCTGAGGTGCTGTTTTTCGACGAGCCGTCAGCCGGACTCGACCCGCTGAGCGCCAAGCGACTGGACGAGCTGATTTTGCAGCTTCGCGACAGTCTCGGTGCCACCGTTGTTATAGTTACCCACGAACTGGCCAGCATTTTCGCCATCGGCAGCAATTCGGTGTTTCTCGATCCGGAAACCCGTACAATGCTTGCCGCCGGCGATCCCAACACGCTGTTGCGTGAAAACCACGACCCGAGAATTCAGACATTTTTGAGGAGAGGAGAAACCGGCGAAACGCAAGTAACGGATTCCAAGGCAGATGCGGGACACCCAAAACCGGACAACTTTCGTACTTGAACCTGATCAAGATTTCAAGAAAACCAAAACACCGGAGTGATTATTATGGCCAAACAGACAAATAAAACCGTTATCGGCATCTTTGTGATCAGCGCGATTGCCATGTTGATCGCCGGCGTGATTGTTATCGGCGGGGGGCAGATGTTCAAAAAGACAGTGAAGTATGTCATGTTTTTTGATCGATCCGTCAAGGGATTGAGCGTGGGCGCACCGGTGGTCTGGAGCGGCGTTAAGGTCGGATCGGTCAGCAGCGTTGAGGTAGATTTTGATGCCGACAAATTAAAGATCGATATCCCCGTTGTTATCGAACTCGATCCGAGTCTTATTAATATTAAAGGGAAACAAGCTAAAAACATTCAGGAGCGTGGCCGGGTTATGTCACGGTTGATCGAACTCGGGTTACGGGCACGGCTGACGCTGCAGAGCTTGGTGACCGGCCAGTTGATGATCGCATTGGGTTTTCATCCGGACAAACCGGCACACTTGACCGGAATCAAAAGTGAGTATTTAGAGGTGCCGACCATAACGGCCGCCATGTCAGAGTTTACCGATAAACTGGAGAAATTGCCGGTCGACAAGATCGCCAATAAACTGCACGACGTGCTCAATAATATCGATACATTGGTCAGTGGCCCTGAAATCAAAGAGATTCTCCATAATGTGGATACGGCCAGCAAAAATTTGGACCGGCTGATTCTATCTACGGACGATCTGGTTACGAATACCGACGGGCGGGTAGAGAAGGTCTCAGACAGCCTTCTGGCGACTTTGGGCGACTCCCGGAAATTTCTGGACGACACTTCGAGCGATATCCGACCCGTGTCGGATAAACTGCAGGGAGCTCTGGTGTCCACGCGACTGGCCATGGATCAGGCGAAAACGACCCTGGTATCTATAAATGATTTTGTCGGAAAGCGTTCAAAGACCCGCCGCAAACTGGATCGAACACTGGATGATTTGGGGACGGCGGCACGGTCCCTGAATTCACTGATGAATTATCTCGAGCGGCACCCGGAGGCGCTGGTGCATGGCAAGAAAGGCGGAGGAGGATGATAACAATGAAATATCGCGATCTGTTTTTTGTATGGGTGAGTCTTTGTGTTTTTGCGATGATGTTGACCGGATGTGGCAGCAGCAAACCGTCCAAATTTTACCTTTTGAATTCAATGACAACACCCGCAGAGAGTGTGTCGACATCAGCGGACGCCGCAGGTCCTTCCGTTCTTATCGGGCCTGTCACGCTACCGGCGTACCTGGATCGCCACCAGATCGTCAAACTCGTCGGTAATCATGAATTGGTTCTGGACGAGTTCACTCGCTGGGCGGAATCGCTTGAGGATAGTTTTTACAGAGTACTGACGGAAAATCTATCTCTGCTGCTGAACACTCCAAAAGTATACGCGTATAACAGCCGCGGTTCAACCCCGTCGGATTTCCAGATTGTCATTGATGTTACCCGTTTTGACAGCGTATCAGGAGGGGATGCATATCTGACCGCCTTCTGGACAGTAGTCGGTAAGGACGACACTACCTATTTAATGCAAAAGAAATCCGTTTATCACGCAGCGGCAGCGGCGACCGACTTGACAGGGATGGTCGATGCTCAGAATCGGACGTTAACCGAATTCAGCCGAGAGATCGCCACGGCAATCCAGTCTCTGCAGAAATAAAACCCGACGTTTCCATTTTTTTCGGAAGCTCGAATGAATGCAAGTTGACTTTGATACGCTTAAACTACTTTAGTTCTTGGAACAATTGTTGCGGTGGCAGAACACGAGCAAAAGATAATCGAAAAGATTGATGAACAGGTGCAACGACAAAACAGGGAACTTCAGGGTAATTTTCGCGAAAAGATCGTAAGCCCGATAAGTCGCTTGACGAAGGTTGTTGCTTAAATTTACATTCGATAGCGTATAAAAGTCTTGTACCACGGCTGATCAGGTAATCACGTAGGTTGTTAAGCTGGGGACTGGGCGGCATGGCTGCAGTTCTGGTGCTGCTGTAGTTAACCACCGGCGTGCTTTTGAATTTCCTCTACGAACCCACAGCGTATATCAATCCATATGTCTATGTCATTTGTTGATCTGACATTACCATGGTAGACGACGGCATAACCACCAATAACGACATATCTAACGTTATTTTTGTTTAACAATTCTATAAACTCTTTGAAATCCTTTTCCCGTTCAAATCATAGAGCCCGTCCTTGTGGATGAAAAAAAAAGGACAAGGAAAAAAATTGACCTGATTTACAAAGAATGGTAGTTTTTTGGGCCAATGATACATGGAAGCTATCTGCCGGATTTGAGCGCGGTGAAGACTTGATGCGAGCGCGCACTGAAGATATCCTTACTTCCTCGGTGGATGCAAACATCTATATAATCCACCGGTAAAGATAAAAGAGGTAGCGACATGAGGGAAAGACTTCGTATTCCATTGACCAATATCATCATTGGCAGATTTGGTTTCCTGCTCATTTCGATTTTGATCATGATTATCCTTCGTCCGTTCGTGGAAGGCCACATCGGTTTACAAGCCCTCTTGGCCATTTTTATGACTGCAATTGTTATATCGATTTTATACGCTGTCAGCGAACAAAAGCGAGTTCTTATGATCGCACTGGCCATTGCCATACCGACGCTTATCATCAAATGGACGAGTTACTTCGTAAACATCTCTGCCATTCATTTGGCGTCTGACGTCATCGGCGTGGTTTTTACTGCCTATGCGACGATCATCATCCTGTCCTACGTGTTTATTGAAAAAAAGATTTCGGCTGATGTCATATTCGCGGCAATTTCCGGGTACTTCCTGATCGGCCTGATGTGGGCCTTTATCTTTTCCGCCCTGGAATTTCTTATACCGGGTTCATTTCAGGGTCCGCAGGTGGAGGCTTCACGGCTATCCCACGCGTATTATTACAGCTTTACCACCCTGACCACGCTGGGCTACGGGGATATCACGCCGGTGAGTGCTCCGGCGCGATCGTTCTCATTCCTGGAGGCCATCATGGGACAACTCTATCTCGCGATTCTGATTGCCGGACTGGTGGGTAAATATATCGTACAATCGATGGAGGGGAATCAGAATAGCAAGAAGCAGTAAGGAGTCAGCTGCCGGGGATATTGACGATCGTCCTTTGACGTTACCCGTTTTGACAGCGTATAGGGATGTTAATTGGTTAAATTGGAGCGAAAATAATGAAAAAAACAATAGATCCGGTACTGACCGATGAACTGGCCGGTATCGCGACCCACTCTGGGTAATCGCGGCCAAGATCGAAGGTGCGTCATTGCTTTTATAAAAGTAAAAAGACTGTTTAAGTATTTTTTTGGAACAACGTGGTCAACAAAATTTCAAGCTCATTACTAGGCTCTGAAACAGGAATTCATTATCTTAGTGAGGCGATGTTATGAAACCAGGCATGGAAGAAGAACTGGAACAATTGAAGAAGATGCGTTCGGAGGCTGAAGAAAT